>CAZWAR010000054.1:6816-21169 GCA_964631965.1 uncultured Gaiellales bacterium | reverse complement strand
CCGGCCAATTGTTCGGCTGAGGGAGCCGCCTCCGTCTCAGCGCCGGGCAGTATGGTGCCCACCACCGTGAAACCGTAGCGGGCCGCAAAATAGCCGAAACTCTCGTGGTTGGTCACCAGCAGCCTCCGGTCCGCGGGGATGGTGGTCACCCGATCGGCGATCCAGGAATCGAGTTCATGGAGCTTCTGCTGATAGGCCGCGGCGTTCGCCGCATAGGTTCGGGCCCCGGCCGGGTCTATCCGGGAGAGTCCGGCCCGGATGTTGTCGACGTAGGCGACCACCTTGGTGGGATCGAGCCAGAAGTGGGGATCGACCTTCGCGCCCGGCAGCCCTGCCGAGGCGTCGATAACGAGGATGTCCGCGCTCCCTGCCCCCGAGATCAAGTCGTCTATGGGCGGCTCGAAGCCCGGGCTGTTGATGATCACCGCGTTCGCCCGGGCCACCTTGGCTGCATCCTGCGGAGACGGGTCGAAGCTGTGCGGGTCGGTGCCCAGGGGGAGGATCGAGGTCACCCGCAACCGATCGCCGGCCACGTTCTGGGCGATGTCCGCAAGGAAGCTGGCCTCGGCAAGGACCACGGGCACGGCAGTCGAGCCGGCACCGCTCGAGTCCGCAGCTCCTCCGGCGGAGCCGCAGCCCGCCGTAACCCCGGCCACAACGACGGCCGCGGCCAGCGCGCCGGCAACCATCGTCCTACGGATTCCCATGGATCCCCTCCTCGTGACGCCCGGCGAGGCGCTGCAACAGCGCCCGGTCTTTGATGACTACCCGCCGGCCGCCCGTCTCTATCGCCCCGGCCCGCGTGAGCTGCTGGAACGCCCGGGACAGAGTCTCGGGGACGGTGCCCACGGCGGCCGCAAGCTCCGCCTTCGAGATGTCGAGCTCGACAGTCTCCTCGCCCGGACAGCCGGGCGCCATGCCCAGAAGCTGCACGGCCAGGCGCTCGGTGACCCCTTTGAGCGACAGGTCCTCGATCAGCGACGCGAACGCCCGTAGCCGGGCCGAAAGGGCGGCCAGCAGGCGCAGGGCCGTCTCCGGCCGGTTTCGTATCAGGTCCACGAAGACATCCCGCGGCAGGTAGAACGTCTCCGTGGCCTCGAGCGTCTCCGCGCCCGCAGGATAGGGGTCACCGGCGAGAGCGGCCACCTCGCCCACCGGTTCACCGGGGCCCAGAATCATGAGTATCTGCTCCCGTCCCTGCGGAGAGCTCTTGAAGACCTTCACCCTCCCGTGGACCACCACGTGCAGGCCGCGGGAAGGATCGCCCTGCATGAACACCGTCTGGCCCTGGGCGAACAAGCGTAGGCGACCGCGGCGAACCACCTCCAACACAGTGGCGTCGTCCAGCCCGGAAAAGAGGCTCGCCCGCTGCAGGATCTCCATGAGCTGCCGCTGCAGGGGATTCGCTGCCTGTGCCCGCTTTTCGTCCGTCTCGTCTCCTCTCCGATCCCGCCCGGTTGATCGCTCGGGAAAAGAGCAGTAACTCATTTGACTTTAGTCAAGGGAACCACCGAACGCCTATGTTAGCTTGCGGTCAAGGAAAAGAGCACGAACCGGCAGGAACGGACGGAGCGAGGCGCCGGACCGGCCGAAGGAGGAGGTCGACCATGTTCTGTTACCAATGCGAGCAGACCGCCAAATCGGAGGCGTGTACGCTGCGAGGCGTATGCGGGAAGGACGACCAGGTCGCGGCCGTCCAGGATGCATTGGTGTACGCGCTCAAGGGCCTGGCGCTGGTCGCCGAGAAGGCCGCTCCGGCGGGCTTGGTGCCTGACGACACCTACCCCTTCATCGAAGAGGGACTCTTCACCACCCTCACCAACGTCAACTTCGATCCCGAAGCGCTCACCGATTGGGTGCGAGAGACGGTGGACCGTCGCGAGAAGATCAAGGCGGCCCTGGTCGCGCAGCAACCGGACGTCAGCTTCCCCGAAGGTCCGGCGACCTTCACCGCCGCCTACACCTCCGCGGCGGTGGCCGATCAGGGCCGAGAACACGACATCAGGAAAGAAGCATCCAGCGACGAGAACCTCCGGTCTCTCCAGCACACCGTCCTGTATGGCCTGAAGGGTGTGGCCGCCTATGCCCACCACGCTCACGAGCTCGGCTACCGGGACAAAGCCATCGACGACTATCACGTGGAAGCTCTAGCCGACCTGGCCCGCTACAACGAGGGCGACCTCAACGCCTGGCTGGCGAGGGCGCTTCGCTGCGGCGAGATGAACTACAAGACCATGGAACTGCTCGACAAGGCCAACACGGAGACCTACGGTACGCCGGTCCCCACCGAGGTGCCCCTGGGTGTCAGGAAGGGGAAGGCCATCCTGGTATCCGGCCACGACCTGCGGGATCTCCACGAGCTCCTCAAGCAGACCGAAGGCACAGGCATCACCGTCTACACCCACGGGGAGATGATCCCCACCCACGCCTATCCGGAGCTCAAGAAGTTCAAGCACCTGTACGGCAACTGGGGTGGCGCCTGGTTCGCTCAGCGGGAGGAATTCCCGAACTTCCCGGGGCCGATCCTCATGACCACCAACTGCATTCGTGAGCCCAGGGAGTCCTACCAGGCGAGTATCTTCACCCGCTCCGCTGTCGGCTGGCCGGGAGTCACGCACCTACCCGACAGAGATTTCACGCCGGTCATCGAGAAGGCTCTCGAAATGCCGGGCTTCCCCGAAGACGTCCCCGGCAAGTCGGTGCACGTCGGCTTTATGCGGAACGCAGTGCTCGACCACGCCGAGAAGATCATCGAGCTGGTCAAGGCCGGCAAGATCCGCCACTTCTTCCTGGTGGGCGGCTGCGACGGCGCCAAGCCGGGTCGCAACTACTACACCGAGTTCGTGGACAAGTCCCCGGAAGACACGGTCATCCTCACCCTGGCCTGCGGACGCTACCGCTTCTACGATCACGACCTGGGCAGCATCGACGGCATTCCGCGCCTGCTCGACATGGGGCAGTGCAACGACGCCTATTCCGCCATCCAGGTGGCGCTGGCCCTGGCCGACGCCTTCCAGGTGGGGGTCAACGACCTGCCGCTCACGCTGGTGCTGAGCTGGTATGAGCAGAAGGCGGCAGCGATCCTCCTCACCCTCCTCTACCTGGGTCTCAAGGACATCCGCCTCGGCCCCACGCTGCCGGCGTTCCTCACCCCGGACGTGACCAAGTTCCTGGTGGACACCTACGGGCTCAAGCCCATCACCACGGCCGACCAGGACCTCGCGGAGATGCTGGCCTAGCAGGACGCCGGATACGCCGCACCGGTCGGCGCAAACCCGCCGCCAACCCGGCCGCACGCGGCCGCCCACATCGTGGCCGGAGGGCATGCCCTCCGGCCGCGACGCATTCGCACCCGCCCCTCCGTCCGTGCACGTCTGATACAGGTGCGCTAAGCTGACGCACGGTCAACTGCGCCTGACTCAAAAAAGGAACGGTCCAGGTGGCGAAGCTCCGCTGGAAACGAGTGCTTCTCTGGAGTCTAGTGGGACTGGTCGTGGCCATCCTTGGTGTGGTCGGGGGGTTCTACCTCTGGTTCCACAGCCAGGTGTCGGCGGCCAACGAGCGGGTCGACCCCGCCATCGTAGAAGCCCTCGAGGAGACCGCGACGACCCGGTCTACCGTCGCCTCCGGGTCGCCGGGGAGCACGAGTTCGACCCTTCCGGACAATCCCTCGGGCATGAACATCGTCCTCGTCGGATACGACAAGCGTCCGGCGGGCAGCGCAGAGGTCACCGAGGGCCGGTCCGACACCATCATCCTGGTGCACGTCGATCCGGACGCCGACTTCCTCTCTCTGCTGTCGGTGCCACGGGACATGCTGGCCGACGTCCCCGGATACGGACTCTACAAGCTGAACGCGGCGTATGCGTTCGGGGGTGGCGCCCTGCTCATTCGCACCATCCAGTCAGAGATCGGGGTCGATCTCGACCACTACGCCGCCTTGAACCTGGAGGGATTCAAGACCATCACCGACGCGCTCGGCGGCGTATTTATGGACGTAGACCGTCCCTATCTCAACGAGACGCTTCCCTGGGAGCACATAAAGCTGCAACCGGGCTATCAGCTACTGAACGGGGCCGACGCGCTCGACTACGTACGTTTCCGCCATGACGACAACATCGATTTCGGCCGGATGGCCCGGCAGCAGCAGTTCATCGGCGCAGTCCGCGAGCAGGCCCTCGGCTGGAACCTGACCTTCAAGATCCCGAGCCTCGTCAAAGCGCTGTTCGCCAATCTCGACACCGACCTGAGCGCCAACGACATCATCAGGCTGGCCTATTGGGTGATGAGACTCGACCCGAGCCGCATCAAGCAGGCGGAGTTCAAAGCGGGGACCGGGACCATCCACGGCATCTTCTACGTATTGCCTACAGACGAGGAGCTGGCTGCGACGGTCAGCGACTTCTACACTGCCCCTCTGCAATCGGTCGCCGGTGCCCGGACCGCGTCGACCGGCGGTGCGGCGGTAGCCCTGACCCCCGCAACAGCCACGACCCTCAGCCAGGTCGACCTGAGCGGTGCAAAGGTGGATGTCGTCAACGCCACCGGGCGGGTGGGACAGGGGGCGCTCGCCACGGTCTGGTTGAGCCGGATGGGAGCAACCGTTCTGGACGTCGGGGGGGCTCAGGCGATCGTGGGGCCCTCCGAAGTGAGGTACCCGGCCGGCAGGTCGGAGACAGCCGGAAGCGTGGCCCGGGCGCTGGGCATCGGTCGGGTGACCCAGAGTCTCGAAGTGGACAGGGTGACCGCAGTACTGAGTGCTTCGTTCTCGGTATCGAGCACCCAATTCGCCGGCGCGGCTTCGCCCGTACCCTATCTGTCCGATTGGCGGCGGCTCACCAAGGCAGCAGCCTTCCCGCTCACCGCGCCCACCTACGTGCCCGCCGGCTTCAGCTATTCGTTCCAGCGGGGCTACGAGGTGGTGCCGGGAGACAAGGGCAAGCCGGCCGTTCGTGTGGGCTACAAGCAGGACGGCAAAGATCTCTACCTCGGAATCAGCGAGTCGACCTGGCTGGAGGCCCCGCTGGCCAGCCCCGGGGTCCGAGTGGAGGAAGCCGGCGTGGTGTATACCGTAGTGGGCGGCAGCACCAGGATCGATCACGTATGGTGGGTCCAGAACGGGGTGCTGCACTGGGTCACGAACACCCTGTTCGGGGACTTGGGCTTGGAGGATTTGCTGGCTGTGGCGATGTCGACGGTAGCGGTGCCCCCCGCCGCCCTGTGACGCGGGATGGTCGCTTATCATCTTTTTACGCGGATACGCGTAAGGTCGAGCAGCAACGGGTACGAGGAGGCGAACGCATGAGGGGACGGGATAAGGACGGGGCCGAAGCGTGAGATCTAGACCGAAGCGCATAGTCCTCTGGAGCCTAGTCGGCCTCGTCGTCGCCCTCATCGCTGCGGGGGGCGGCTTCTATATCTGGTTTCACGGCCAGGTGAGCGCGTCGAACTCCCGAGTGGACCCCGAGATCATCGAAGCGTTGAAAGAAAAGCCGGCCACAACCTCGACGACGGCTGAGCCGACCACCACAACAACAGCGGCTCCCAGTGAATCTCCCAGCTCCGCTTCCTCCTCCTCCACCACCACGTCCGGGAGCACGACCACCACAGCCCCGTTCGAAGCCCCATCGGGCATGAACATCGTGCTGCTCGGCTACGACGAGCGACCTGAGGGGAGCTCGGAGATCACAGAAGGACGCTCCGACGTGATCATCCTCGTTCACGTCGATCCGGACAAAGGCTTCCTTTCCCTCCTCTCGGTCCCCCGGGACCTGAGGGCTCAGGTCAAGGGCTTCGGACATCGCAAGATCAACGCCGCGTACGCTTACGGGGGTGGAGCTCTCCTGATAAGGACGATCCAGGACGAGCTGGGAGTGGACCTCAATCACTACATCGCCGTCAACCTCGAAGCCTTCAAAGCGATAACCGACGCCATCGGGGGAGTGTACGTGGACGTCGACCGCACGTACGACGACGGCAAGATCGAGCTCGATGCGGGCTACCAGTTGCTGGACGGGCTGAACGCACAACGCTTCGTCCGTACCCGGCACGATCAGAACATCGACTTCGGGCGGATGGCGCGGCAGCAGCGCTATCTTTCCGCGGTGCGCCAACAGGTCATGAAATGGAACCTCCCCCTCAAGCTGCCCGGCCTCATCAAGACGATCTTCCAGTACGCCGACACGGATCTCAGCGCCAACGAGGTGCTCAAGCTGGCCTATTGGGTGACGAAGATCGACGGGGACCGCATCAAACGGGCGGAGATCACCGGACCGACCGGGGTGATCAACGGTAGCTTCTACATCCTCCCGTCCGAGAAAGACCTGGCCGCCGCTGTGGAGGACTTCTTCACTCCGCCGGCGGAAGCGGTCGCGATCGATGGGGATGCTGATCCAGTGAATGCCGGCGTCTCCTCCTCCACGGCCGTCCTCACCCCCGCCGATCTCGGCGGCATCGCCGTGGACGTGGTCAACTCCACCGGCCGCGTGGGCCAGGGCGCGATCGTCGGGGTTTGGCTGGCCCACCAGGAGGCTTCCGTGGGCGAGATCGCCACAGGCGAGGAGAGGGTGGCCGGAGCGGGCGTGGTGGAATACCCCGGCAGCCGCAATGAGGAGCGGGCCCGGGCGGTCGCGCAGGCCCTGGGCATATATCAGGTGAAGAGGAGCTCCGACGTATCCAGGGTCACCGTCGTCCTGGGCGAGACCTACGCTCTCACCGGAGGCGAACTCGCGGAAACGTCCTCCGTTCCTTCGCGCCTATCGACCTGGAGGGATCTGGAGAGCGAGTCGGGGATCGCTCTGCTGGCCCCCACGTACATGCCCTCGGCCTTCTCGTACTCCTTCAAACGCGTGTACGACCTGGAGACAGGTGGTGGCAAGGGGCCCGCCGTCCGGGTGGGCTACAGGTACGGCAGCAAGGACCTGTACGCCGGAGTCAGCGCGACCACCTGGACCGATGCGCCGCTGGCCGGCCCGGGCGTGGAAGTGAAGGTGGACGGCGTGGTCTACACGGCGGTCGGGGCCAGCAACAAGCCGGATCACGTGTGGTGGGAAGAGGACGGCGTCCTCTATTGGGTCTCCAACACCATCTTCTCCGACCTGAGTCGCGAGCAGTTGCTGGCCGTAGCTATATCGGCGGTGGCGGTTCCGCCCGCAACCTAGCTGTAGCGGCCTCGGCGGCGAAGCCGGCGGCCCCGAGCGGTGGGAACGGCGCCGGTGGGCGCCCCGGTGCCGGTCGGCTCCGGCTCAGTAGCCCATGAACTGTTCCGTCGTGATGCGTGCTTCGTCTACGCTCCAGTTCTGAAGCACTTCGTGCGTCGACTGGACGAACGAGGGCGGACCGCTCACGAGAAAGTGCCACTCGGTGTGCTCCCCGATCTCGGCAGCCAGGATGTCCTGGTCCACGTGCCCTCGGTAGCCCTCCCAGGTGTCCGCCGGCCGACTCAGCACGTGGACGACTCGGAATCCGGGGATGGTCCGGGCGAACTCCTCGATCTCGTCGGCGAACGGGATGACGTCTTCCGCCCGGTTGGCGAAGAACAGCACGATCTCGCGCGGCGGCGCCGCAGGGCGCGCCGCCTCCACAGACCCGATCCCACAGGAGCCGCACAGCCACTTGAGGATGCTGCGCACGCAGGTGATCCCGATCCCGCCGACCACGAATGCCACCCGCTCCGCATCCCCGGGCAGGGTGAATTGACCGAACGGCCCCTCGAACTGGACGGGGGCCCCCAGGGGCAGCGCGTTCAGCGCGTTCTTGAAATCCGAGCCGCGGAGCCGGGTGGTGAACTCGAGCCACGGCTCTGTGGGCGAGTCCGAGTGTGAGAAATGGTGCTCCCAGGGCTCCTGGGCACCGTCACCGGCGAATGTGACTACGAACCATTGCCCGGCCTGGAAGCGATATGCCTCCGGCCGTTTGAAGCGGAACGAGACGATGTCCGCCACCCGGGGCACCTTCTCCACGAGATTCGACCCGTACGCCCCTGCCATCGTGACGCCTCTTGCCCTACATCACGATCTTGTTGAGCGGGAACTCTACGATGCCCTGAGCGCCCGCCTCTTTCAGCCTGGGGATGATCACCCGCACGGTGGACTCATCGATGATGGTGTTCACCGCCACCCAATCGTCGTCGCTGAGCGTCGAGACGGTGGGCTTCTGCAGGGCCGGCAGCGTATCGAGGATGCCGGGCAGATCCCCTTTGCGCACGTTCAACATCAGCCCCACCTTGCCCAGGGCGGCGATGGCGCCCTGCAGCAGCGTGGTGATGTCCTCCAGCTTGCGCCGCTTCTCCGGATCCTTCCAGGACTCCACGTTGGCGATCAGCTGGGTGTTCGATTCCATGACCGTCTCCACTATGCGTAGCTTGTTCGCCCGCAACGAGTTGCCGGTCTCGGTGACCTCCACGATGGCGTCCGCCAGCTCCGGGGGTTTGACCTCCGTAGCGCCCCAGCTGAACTCCACCTTGGCGGTGACACCGTTATCGGCCAGGTAACGCTTGGTGGTCGCCACGAGTTCCGTGGCGACGATCTTGCCCTCGAGGTCCTTCACCGACTGAATGGGCGAGGCCTCCGGAACCGCAAGCACCCAGCGGACCTTGCCGAAGCTCTGCTTCGCATACACCAGATCGCAGACCGGCTGGATCTGGGCTCCGTTCTCCTGCACCCAGTCCAGCCCGGTGATGCCGGCGTCGAGGACGCCGTCCTCGACGTAGCGGGCCATCTCTTGGGCGCGGATGAGGACGCACTGCAGATCGGGATCGTCTACCGCCGGGAAGTACGAGCGGCTGGAGGTGCTGATGTTGAAGCCGGCCCGCTTGAACAGGTCGATGGTCGCATTCTCGAGGCTGCCTTTGGGGATGCCCAGTTTCAGGATCATGTTGTTGTACTCCGCGGGTGTTCGCTATCGCTGGGTCTTCGATGGATGGCAGGGGATTATAGCCCCGCCTCCGCGTGCTTCGCAGCAATTGCCTCAGCCAGCTCGTCTATCTTTCGCAGATCGTCATCCGCCGGCAGGCCTTTCACCAGGACGGGCTCGATGAACTCGGCCTTGAGACCGGCGGTCAGCTCCGTCATGCGCTCCACCGCTTTCGTCGCCCAACCGTAGCTGACCAGCGCGGAGAAGAAGCGCGCCTTCGGCTTGAGCTCGCCGGCAAGGAACAGCGCCGACACCATGAGCGGGTGCGGCTGCTGCATGACGGTGGGTGTGGCCGCGACTATAGTGGCTGCATCCACCAGGGTGACGGCCAATCTGCCTAGATCCACACCTTGCAGATCCAGCCGCTCGACCTTGATCCCCCTGTCTATGAGGCCGCCCGCCAGCCGGTCCACCATCACCGCGGTGCTCCCATGCATGGTGACGAACGGAATGAGCGCCAGGTTGTGCGGCGGACCGTCGATCCACTCGCGATACGCATCGTAGATGAACCGGGGCCGGCCGTACACCGGACCGTGGCTGGGCGCCACGAGGTCGACGTCCAGCGGCTCCACCTTCTCCAGGTTCTTCCGTAGCATCGAGCTGAACGGCATCATGATCTCGGCGTAGTACCGCTTGGCCGCCATGTACAGCTCGCGGTCGTCCCCGATGAGATCGCTGGTGGCAAGGTGCGAGCCGAACGTGTCGCATGTGAACAGGATCCTGTCTTCCGGCAGGAAAGTGGACATCGTCTCCGGCCAATGGGCCCAGGGCGTATATACGAAGCGTAATGTCTTGTCGCCCAGCGGAAGTCCCTCCCCGTCTTCCACGGCCCGCACCCTGTCGCCCGACACGTGCAGGTGAGTGGCCAGAAGATCAACGGCCCGGGTGCTACACAGCACCTGCGCCTCGGGAAACCGGGCCAGAACAGCCGGCAGCGAGCCCGAATGGTCTTGCTCCACGTGCTGCACCACCACGTAGTCCACACGCTCGACATCGCTCAGGTGCGCGAACAGCACACCGGTCTTGCTTGGGTCGACGGTGTCGATGAGGGCCGTCTTCTCGTTCCCCCGGACCAGGTACGAGTTGTAGCTGGTCCCCTGCGGAAGCGGGATGAGCATATCGAAGAGGCGCCGGTCCCAATCGATCGCACCCACGGAACATACTCCAGGCCGTAATTCTCGCGGTTTCATCCTCGTTCCTCTCTGAAAAAGACTCGCATTTGAGTATCCACCCATGATATACAGATAAAACAAGCCTCACATACGACAGCTTCCCATCCCGGGTCCGCTGCATCCCTTTCTGCCGATGCCACCGGGGTTGGTCGTCCGCTCGACCGCAGAACCGTTACGGCAAGACCAGACATCCTCGGGGGGCCACATGAAGGTCGGACTGATGGGATTTGGCAAGACGGGGCGCGCTGTAGCTTCCATCCTGCTCGAGTCAAAAGAGACCAACCTGCAGTGGGTCATACGCCGCTCACAGCGACTCACCCACCGTTCCGTACCCGAGTTCCTCGGAGTCGAATCGGACGAACCGGGCCTCATCTACAGCAAGGATGAGTTCACGGCCGACGAGCTCCTCGAGCAGCATCCGGTCGACGCCATCGTCGACTTCTCGTCGGACACGGGACTGGACTACTACGGCTGCGCCGCGGCCCGCAGGGGCGTCACCATCTGCACGGCCGTTTCGATGTACTCCCCCGAGCACCTCGAGCGCCTGCGCCGGCTGTCCGAGGACACGACGGTCATGCACTCTCCGAACATCACCCTCGGCATCAACTTCCTCATCATTGCCGCCCAGATCCTGAAACGCGTCGCCCCCTACACCGACATCGAGATCGTCGAGGAGCACTTCAAGCGGAAGGTCGAGGTGTCCGGCACCGCCCGGCTCATCGCCAGTGCTCTGGAGCTACCCGACGAGAGCGTCAAGAGCATCCGAGCGGGTGGCATCATCGGGGTGCATGAGATCCTCTTCGGATTTCCGTACCAGACCATCCGCCTCCGTCACGAATCGATCTCGCGGGAGGCTTTCGGTAACGGGATACTGTTCGCCCTCAACCACCTCGAGGGCAAGCCGAAGGGCATGTACCAGATGGAGGATCTTCTTCTCCCCTACTTCAGAGTCGGAGAAGTCGCCGAGGAGATGGCCGAGATCGTGCGGAGACCCTGGTGGAAACGGTTCCCGGTCTGGCGGAGGGTGGCCGAGCAACAGCCGGTCCGCGGTGGGAACGGCCAAAACGGAACGAAGACCCCTCCGGGCAACGGCCAGAACGGTGCCGTCGCGAACGACCAGGCGACGGTGAACGGGCAGAACGGCGCCGTCGCGAGCGGCCAGGCGGCGGCGAGCAGCCAGAAACTGGATGCTCCGAACGGGCAGGCGGAGCCGGTGGAGAAGGCGCCGGCAGACAAGCCGCCGGTGGAGAAGACGCCGGTTCTCACCGCCCCGCCTGCAGACAGCCAGCAACCGAATGGTCAACAGCCGGGCGGGGAGCAGCCGAACGGACACCCAGCCGGCGAGACCAGCGGGGAAGCCGCCAACGAGAGCCGGAACTAGTCGGAACGGCGCAGGGCAGGCGTGCGAGGGCGGGCCGAGACCTCGCCGGGCCCCGCAAGCACGGGCTACGACGCTGCCCGGGTCCGCTCCTCCACCACCCGCTTGCGGATGTAGGGGATGAGGCCTCCCGCGTCCACGACCGCCTGGCGGGCCGGCGGCAGCGGCTCCACCGGGAACGACTTGCCGGTGGTCACGTTCATCACCCGATCGGCCTCGAACCGGAGCTCATCCCCCTCAGCGGCCTCCATCCCCGGCGCAATCACCAGGCGCAGCCCCAGATTCACCGCATTCGCCAGGAAGATGCGCGAGTAGTTGTCGGCCACCACCACGAGATCCCAGCCCTTCAGGCAGGAGGCCGCCTGTTCGCGGGAGGAACCTGTGCCAAAGTTGCGGTCGGCCACCACCACGCTCCCGGGCGCGATGACCCCGTCTCTCAGCTTCTTGTTGAAATCCACGATGTCCGCGAAGCAGTACTGCGGCGTCTCCGTAGGCAACACCGTGGCCATGAACCGGCCCGGATAGATGGCATCGGTGGACACGTCGTCGCCCAGACGGAGGACGACCTTGTGAGGCTCGCCCGTGGGCATCTCAGACTCCTTTCCGAGGGTCGGTGATTTCCCCGCGCAGCGCGCTCACCGCGGCGGTGAGGGGCGACGCCAGGTATACCGAGGCGTTCGGGTTGCCCATGCGGCCCTTGAAGTTGCGGTTGGTAGTGGCTAGAGCCACCTCCCCGTCGCCCAGGGCCCCTTGATGCACCCCCAGGCAGCAACCGCAGCCGGGGTTCATGATGACCGCCCCGGCGGCTGCCAGGTCGCTGAGATAGCCGCGCCTCTGCGCCTCCGCCCAAATGCGCCAGGAGGCCGGGAAGACCAGCATGCGGGTATGCGCCGGCAGCTTGTGCCCACGCACGACGGCTGCCGCCACTTCGAGGTCGTCGAGCCGCCCGTTGGTGCATGAGCCGATCACCACCTGATCGACGCGCGTGCCCTGCACCTCGCTCACCGGCACGACGTTGTCCACGGTGTGCGGCCGGGCCACCTGCGGCTCCAGCCGGGAGACGTCGATCTCGATGATCTTCTCGTACTGCGCGTCGGGGTCCGGCGCCACCGCTGTGAACGGGCCGGGCACGCAAGCCTCTTCCTGGAGGTAGCGGAAGGTCTCCTCGTCGGCCGGGACTATCCCGCAGGTGGCTCCGGCCTCCACGCACATGTTGGAGAGCACGAAGCGTCCGGAGACGCGCATGTTCCTGACGGCCCGTCCGTGAAACTCGATCACCCGGAAGTTGGCCCCTTCCGCGGAGATCATTCCGATGAGGTAGAGGATGAGGTCCTTCGGTCCCACCTCCGGCCGGAAGTCGCCGTCGGCGACCACCTTGATGGTGGGCGGCACCTCCACGTTCACCATCCGGCCCAGGGCCCACACACCCGCCATGTCGGTGGCCCCCACCCCGATGGCCATGGCCCCCATGCAGCCGTGACTGCTGGTGTGGCTGTCCGCCCCCACCACCACCGTCCCGGGCAATACGTACCCGCTCTCGGCCATGATCTGGTGGCAGATGCCGCCCTGGTCGCCACGTACGTCGTGGAACTTGGTTATGCCTTGCTCGGCGACGAACTCCCGGATCTTCTTCTGGTTGGTGGCCGTCTTGGCCGTCTCCGCCGGCACCCGGTGGTCGAAAATGATGGCGATCTTCGCCGGGTCCCAGACGGTGGGTTCGAGGCCCGTGCCCTCGAAGATCTCGTAGAACTGGTTCATGATCAACGCCGAGTTCTCGTGCGACATGGCCACGTCCACGGCCGGCTCCACCACCATGCCGGGCGTCACCTCGGCCACCCCTGCCGCCCTGGCCAGGATCTTCTCAGCGACCGTCATTCCCACGTGGTCCCCTCCTCTCGGGCGCGGGTGAGGCCGGCCGGGCCCGAAGGGCGCCGGCCGCCAGCCCCTCAGCCGACTATCTGCTTGGTGTCTCCATACTTGGTCTCCATGCGCCGCTGCGGCAGGTACTCGTCCTCCATACACTTGTAGTCCTTCAGGCCCACGAAGTCCGTGTATTCCTCGAACGAGCTCGCCCATTGGGTCTCACCGGGGAGGATGCCGGCGGGCGAGGCCTTGAGGGCGGTGAAGAACTCCATGAGAGCCTTGTGCGCCACCATGATGGAGGCCACCGGGATGGACACCCGACCCACCCCCATTGCCGCCAGATCGGGGATGGGGATGAGCTCGGTCTTCATGCCGCTGATGGCGTCCATGAGGTTGACCGAAAGCGGGCCCTCGACCTCCTTCACCGCCCGCTCCACGTCGGCTCGGGTACGGATGCCGTCGATGAAGCCCAAATCGGCCCCCGCATCGATGTAGAGGTTGCAGCGCCGGATGGCCTCATCCAGTCCCAGGGGCCCGGCCGCGTCGGTGCGGGCGTTGATGATGAAGTCGGAGTCGAGGCGGTCGCGCGCGTCGGCGCAGGCCCGCACCTTGCCGGCCATCTCGTCGGCGTCGATGACTTCCTTGCCCGCCATGTGCCCGCAGCGCTTCGGGAACACCTGGTCCTCGATGTTCATGCCCGCCACACCCATCTGTACGAGCCGCTCGGTGATCCAGGCCGCGTTCACGGCGTTGCCGCCCCCGGTGTCGACATCGGCCATCACCGGGATCCCCACCGCCTGGGCGATGTTCCAGGTGACGTCGAGCACGTCCTTCATCTGCACGAGACCGACATCCGGCTTGCCGAGGAGCGACCCGGCCAGCCCGTATCCCGATACCTGGATGGCCTCGAAGCCGCACTTCTCGATGACCTTGGCGCTGAAGGCGTCGTACGCCCCCGGCACCACCACCGCCCGCCGCTCCATGATGGCCTTGCGCAGCACCGCAGACTTCTTCACTGCCGCCTCCT
>CAZWAR010000054.1:0-6716 GCA_964631965.1 uncultured Gaiellales bacterium | reverse complement strand
CGCCTCCTTGCCCGGTGGATCCTCACCCACCCAACCGGCGCGCCGTCACGCCGCCCGGCAGGTCACACCTTTGCCGCCACCGCCTCCGCCATTTCCGTGGTGGTCGCGGAACCTCCCATGTCGTAGGTCCGCACCTTACCCTCGGCGATGACCGCGGCCACCGCTCCCTCCACGCGCTCCGCCATCTCCGCCTCTCCCAGCCAATCCAGCATCATCTTGGCGGCCAGGATGGTGGCCAGTGGGCTCACCTTGTTCTGCCCGGCGTATTTCGGTGCCGAGCCGTGGGTGGGCTCGAACACGCCCAACTGCATCCCGACATTGCCCGAGCAACCGAAGCCGAGCCCCCCCACCATCTGGGCGCACAGGTCGGAGATGATGTCGCCGTAGAGGTTGGGGGCGACCAGGACGTCGTAGTCGAAGGGGTTCTTGAGCAACCACATGCAGATGGCGTCGACATTGGCGTCGTTCACCTCGATGTCGGGGAACTCCTTGGCCACCGCTCTCGCCGTCTCCAGAAAGAGCCCGTCGGTGGCCCGTACGACGTTGGCCTTGTGCACGATGGTGACCTTCCGGCGGCCGTGGTCGCGGGCGAACTCGAACGCCGCCCGGGCGATACGTTCCGATCCGGCCCGGGTGTTGATCTTGCACGAGACCGCATACTCCTCCCCGGCAAGCCGGCCGAACGGAGCGAAGCTCTTCGACGCTCGGCCCAGGGTGTCCGCCAGTTCCTGCGGTACCGGATTGAACTCCACACCGGCGTAGAGGTCCTCGGTGTTCTCCCGGAACACCACGAGGTCGATGCCTTCCTTGAAGTTGATGGGATTGCCCGGGTAGGCCTTGCACGGCCTCAGGCAGACGAAGAGATCGAACAGCTGCCGCATCCGCACGATAGGAGACCGGTACACCAGGCCCCTACCCTGCAATTCCGGCACCAGCTCCGCCTCTGCGGCCTTCACGGGCTTGGAGGTGATGGCGCCGAACAGAGCCGCGTCCACGCTCCTCAACAACTCGACAGTGCGCTCCGGGAACGCGTCCCCTTCCCGACGCCACCACTCCCAGCCTATGTCGCCGTGGACGTATTCGGCTTCGAACCCCAGGCGGTCCAGCACAAGCCGGGCGGCGGCGCAGACCTCGACACCGATCCCATCACCAGGAAGCCAGCCGATCCTGTGTCCTGCCATCCCCCACCCGTTTCATTCCTCTTCTTTCAATCTCATCGGCTCACCGCAGCACATGAACCCGTCAACGCGGCAGGTCTCCTCCGCTTCTTCACCCTCCTCGTGGCTGCATTCCTCGATCACTTCGATCTCGAGTCCGCACTGTTCGCACACGTAGACATCGCCTTCTCGCATCTCATCACAGCGTGGCATGACTCCCCCTTCATGCAGGTCCTACCTTCATGCAGGTGCTGTACCCAACATATCACCAGCCGCATGCTGTGAGAGCCCCTTCTCGAGATCAGGAGCCGGCATCTTTCAGGAACGCCTCCCAGCGGGCGATGTGGCCGTACTCGTCCGCCCGGTCCTTCTCGATGACGAATCGGGTCTCGTCGTCCCACTCGGCGCTGGCCAGCAACACCCCATAGTGCTCCACGGCCTTCTTCTCCGCCCAAATGCCGGTCTTCAACACCCGCTTGGTCCCCATCATTCGAGAGCCGAGGCCGAAGACATAGCCCACCATCCAGAAGCGCCCCCGCAGCTTGCCCGGCTTGAAACCGTACTCGTACAACCGGGTCTGGAAGTCCTGCATGTGGGTCAACTCGTTCGCCATGGCGGTGATCAGCGCGTTGTTCAGCGGGCTGTCCTCCCCGGTGATCTGACATTTGTAGATGTTGACGGCCATTATCTCGAGGGCGTGCAGCGTCTGCAGCGCCCTGCGAACGGCCTTGCGGTCGGAGCTGGATACGTCGCGGCCTCTCGACCTGATCTGTGCCTCCCGCCACTCCGGCCTGATGATGGTGATGTCGTACGAAGTCCCGTCGCTCATGATGCCCTCCCCGCGGCAGGTATCCGCCGCCTCCGGTCCTCCCCGGACCGGTCCGGTGACCCTTGCGAACGGGCGGCGCCCGCCACCTTCGTGACAGTTGCCGCCGCCTCATCCCACGAGTATTCTCGCAGCGTCCATTATCGCCATTTGCTCTCCTGGAGCAAGGAGGATCATCCACGCATGGAATGCCCACATTGTGGCGCCGACTTCGACGCCACCCCACATACGTTCGCGCTCGGCATGGAAGGGGACGTCACCTGGCAGTGCGCGAACAACCGCTGCCCGGTCTGCGACCGGCTGATCGTTTCCGTACGCTCGGACAAGGGCGCCAACTACCCGGTGCTGCCCGCCGGCAGCGTGCGGGCCAAGCTCAGTGACGACGTGCCTGCCGAGCTGGCCGCCGAATACTGGACGGCCGCCCAGATCCTCCCCTACAGCGAGGAGGCCTCGGCGGCCATCTCGCGCCGGCTGTTGCAGCGGGTGCTCTCGTCGAAGGCAGGGGCCGGCTACGGCGGTCTCGCCGACCAGTTGCGCAAGGCCGTCGCCTCGCCCACCATGCCCGACTACCTCAAAGAAGCCCTCGCCACCCTGGTGAAGCTGGCCAAGCTCGAGCCGCACGAGGTCAAGAGCTATCGCTGCGACGCGCTGGCCCCGGTCAATGAGGGCGAGGCCCAGTGGCTGCTCGAGGTGCTCAAGCCGCTGTTCGAGTTCTACTACGTGCAGCCGGCCCTGGTCCAGCGCATGCGCCGGCCGATCGAGGAAAGGCTCGCTCCCCCTCCGGCCGAGGAGCCGGGCGAACTGGAAGAAGCCGAGGCCCAGGACTGGACGGTGGTCACAGACCAGCCGGCCGAGTCCGCCGGACCCGCCGAAACCGCCTCCCAACCGCCAGCCAAGGAGCCGGTGAGATGAACCCCGAGCCCGTCAGCGTTGAGTTGAACCGTTTGCGCGCCGAGGCCCTGCCCAAAGGGGTCGTCAGCGCCACCACGTCGTATGTCGGGACCGCGAAGAACGCGCTCATCACCGACACCGACGGGAGAGAGTTCATCGATTTCGCAGGCGGCATCGGGGTGATGAACGTGGGTCACTCCCACCCGAGAGTGGTCGAGACCGCGCATGCGCAGGTCGACAGGTTCGCCCACACATCAGTCAGCGTGTTCCCCTGGGAGTCGTACATCCGGCTCGCCGCGCGCATCAACGAGAAGGCGCCGGGAGACACGCCCAAACGCACCATGTTCGTGAACTCGGGAGCGGAGGCGGTGGAGAACGCCGTGAAGATCGCCCGGGCCGCCACCGGCCGCCCGGGGATCGTCTGCTTCCAGAACGCATTCCATGGCCGTACGAACCTGGGCATGGCCCTCACCTCCAAGATCACCCCCTACAAGCAGGACTTCGGCCCCTTCCCGGCCGACATCTACCGCATCCCCTACGCCTACTGCTACCGCTGCCCCTTGAACAAGGAGTATCCGGCCTGCGGCGTCGCCTGCGCCGACCTGCTCGACCAGGCCTTCGAGAACCAGTTCCAGGCCGACCGCGTGGCCTGCGTCATCACCGAGCCGGTCCAGGGCGAAGGCGGCTTCATCGCCCCGCCGCCGGAGTACCACAAGAAGCTGCAAGACATCTGCGCCGCCAAGGGCATCCTGTTCGTCGCCGACGAGGTGCAGACCGGTTTCGGCCGCACCGGCACCCTCTTCGCCATGGAGCAATACGGCGTGGAGGCCGACATCATGACCACGGCCAAGTCGATGGGCGGCGGATATCCGCTGGGCGGCATCACCGGCAAGGCGACCGTCATGGACGCTCCGGTGGCCGGGGGCGTCGGCGGCACCTTCGGGGGCAATCCCCTGGCCTGCGCCGTGGGCCTCACCGTGCTCGACATCATCGAGGATGAGAACCTCTGCGAACGCGCCGCCGAGATCGGCACGCGGGTCGCCACCCGCTGGACGGCCATGCAGAAGAAGTTCCCCCAGATCGGCGACATCCGCGGCCTGGGCGCCATGATGGCCATGGAACTCGTGAAGGATCCCACGACCAAGGAGCCGGCCACCGCCCTCACCAAGGCCTACCGGATGAAGCTGTACGAGAACGGGGTGGTGAACATCATCGCCGGCACCTACGACAACGTCGTCCGTACCCTGATGCCGCTCACCATCGACTGGGAGACGCTCGACAAGGGGCTGGACATCATGGAGAGCTCGCTGGCGCAGGTGGTGGCGTCGTAGCCTTCGTGCGTAGCTACGTTCCGTGATACGCGCTGGAGAACCGGTTCACGAAGGGGCGCTCGGGCGCCCCTTCTGCGTTTCGGCCTCGAGCGGGGATCGGCGGCATATCCGAACAAACGAATCTCAAGTTTGTATGGATACTGTCGATACAGAAAGCGGCCTTCGGATCGCGTTGCGAGCCCGAAGATTGCCGCAGGCAGTCGAGACAGGGATGAGGTCGTATGGTCAGGTGGTGGCGAAAAGCGGCGGGAGGCGAAGCCGGCTTCACGCTCATAGAGGTCCTGGTGGTTGTGTGTATCATCTCGATCCTCGTGACGCTGGGCATACCGGCATTCTTCGCCCAGCGCTACAAAGCCGACGATGCCAACGCCAGATCGCTGCTGCGCAGCGCCATGATCACCCTGGAGTGCGGCTACACGGAGACGGGCACCTTCGATCCCACCAACGAGGGCATGGCTCCCGCGGCTTTGCAGCGCATAGAGCCCTCGATCACCTTCGAGATCCTTGCCCACGCGGCCACCGCCGACGATCCGGCGGACGCCACCGACAATACCGTGAGCTACGCCGGAGACCAGACGTCCTATGAGGTCGGCTGTCGGTCGGCTTCGGGCCTGACCTTCGGCATTCGGGTGGAGAAGGACGAAGACGGCGGACGTCTGTACTACGTCGACGGTGAGGTCGTGGACTGAGAGGCAATGCAGTCCAGAGCCCTCCTTGAGGCCAAGATTGCAGGCCGAGGGCACGCCCCCCGCAACCTCGGGACATAGCAGGATCGTTCGCCTGGAGTGAACGACGAACCGCACCATTTCCCGTCCGGTAACCGGCGAGTCGCCCGCGGCTCAAGAGGGGATAATGAAATATTTGCTGACGCTCATGATCACTTCATGCGGCAGCGACAGGCTTAAACAGCGGTCTTCGCCGTATATACGTATCGTAGTACCCCGTGGCGACCCCGCAATAGAAAGGGCGCTCGGGCGCCCTTTTCTTTCGCCGCGAACTTCCGCGCAGATACAGGCGTCCTGGGAGTTCCTGGATCGACAGCGATTCTCTCGCCCTTGCTCGAATCAGCCCCTTCTCGCCTTGACCAATTTCTTCGTGGCCTGGGCGATCTCAAAGAGTTCCCAGACGACAATGATCGTGGCCGGAAGGACGATCATGACGAGCCAGCCCCAGAAGCTACGCACGAAGTCGGAGAGGTAGCCAAGCCACGGGATCACGAGGACGACCCGGCCGACTACCCGAGACGCGGCCACCGGGTTGACGTCCGTTGTGTTGTTGGCGTCACCTTTGGTCACGAAGGAAAGCCCTTCGCCTTCGTTCAGGATCTCGACGACGCGGTGGGTGACGAACGGCGAATTCTGTTCGGGCGAGTCAGACACCGTTCCCGTGAACGTGATGATGTCCCCGACCTTGATCGAAGCCGGGTCTGCCGCCTTGGTGATAACCACGCCCCCAATAGGCATCGCCGGTTCCATACTGCCC
The DNA here is from genome assembly GCA_964631965.1 of uncultured Gaiellales bacterium. Lineage (GTDB taxonomy): Bacteria > Actinomycetota > Thermoleophilia > RBG-16-64-13 > RBG-16-64-13 > CAIQPS01. Next base: position 1,029 of record CAZWAR010000054.1, on the reverse strand, counting down.
GACAGCACGATCAGCGATCGATAGCCACCCAGGAAAGCCTTGCCGCTCCGAGCGAACCCGCCCAGGATGAGAAGGAGGATGGCAGCAATCACCACAACAACGAGCACCACTGTGCCCGCCATGGAGAGACGCCGCACAAGGCCGCGCTTCTTCCGCTGGTGGAGCCGGTCCACGCGGCGGAGTACGGGAGGATCGTCCGGCGTCCCTGGCGAAAGGCCGGCTGTTACTTCACCCGTCATTCCGCCCTGCGCTGTCGGTTTGTCGCCCGCTTCGCTCACTTCTCGTGGTTCCCGACCGGAAATAGGGTTCTGCAACACCAGCCGGCAAGCGCCGGCCGCGTCTTTCTCATCCACGACCTGGATAGGCACGTTCCCAAGACGGACTGTGAAGAGAAAGCACTTGCTCGACCCTCGACCAGGCAACTACTAGAATACAGGCGCAAAGGCCTTCGAGGTGTGGGCTACAGCGCTACGATCACGAGGGAGGCGACTCGGGCGACGTCGAGGGAGACGACTCGGAAGTCGTCTGAGCGGTGGTCGATGTCGCATCAAGGATGGTGGTCGACGTCGTGGTGGTCTTCGTGCCGGCCGAAGTGGCATCGTCCGCCGAAACCGTGGTCGTCGTGGTGGTCGTCGCAGTTGAACTGGTTTGGTCCGCCGACGAGGGTGCGGCGTCCGAGCTGGACGTGGTCTCCGAACCAGATGGAGTCGGCGCGGGGCCTTCCGTCGTGAACCGCTCAGCCCAGCAGCGCATCCTGTTACGCCACCAGACCCGACACGAACGACCCTCACCTACGAACCAACCAACTCGAGAACTGACCTGAATCCGACCCGAAGCACCACCTCCCCCCGAAGAGGGTCAAGAGAACCCGATACACCGGTTCGCCTTCGGCGGTCGGTTCTCCTGAGAAATCCTGCAAACGCCCTGGTTTTCCGCCCCCGTCGAAGCTGAGAATCGAGGCGCTTCCCCCTTTAGCACCGATTTGGCACCGGCCTTGCGCCACGCATTCCGGCCACGCAGACGCCAGGC
>CAZWAR010000053.1:0-21269 GCA_964631965.1 uncultured Gaiellales bacterium | reverse complement strand
GCCGAGGAGCGCCGGCAGGTGGAGGAGGAGAAACGCCGGGTCTACGCCCCGCTCGCCACCTCGGAGGGACGCGGCGGAGTGAAGAACGACACCCGCGTGAGCTGCGTCGGCACCGAGGAGGGAATCTCCTGGAAAGAGCTAAACCTGGGTGTCAAGTACGTCATGAGCGCCTACTGCAACGAGGTGAAGAACGAAGAGATGCTCTTAGAGGGGCTGGCCGCACTGCGCGAACTTCGCGATCAGGAAGTGCCACGGCTGCAGGTGACCACTCCCCACGAGCTTATGCACGCAGTGGAGGTGCTCAATCTCATCGAGATCGCCGAAGCGATCCTTCATTCGTCGCTCGCCCGGCGCGCGAGCAGCAGGGCTCTTGGTTTCCACCGGCCGGACTATCCGGAGTTGGATCCGCCGGAGTGGCGCAAGTGGGTCTCGGTCACGAAGACGAACGGGGAGGTGGCGATCGGAAGCAGACCGATCGTACCTCTGGAGATGGAGGGATGAGATGAAAGGTCTCAGCTGGCAGCCCATCAGGATCGACCCGGCCGCGTGCACCGGATGCAACGCGTGTGTGGACGCGTGCCCGAACGACGTCCTTGCCCCCAATGCAGTGAAGGGAGGGCCGCCCGTTGTGCTTCATCCCGACGAGTGCGACTGCACCTTCTCCACCATGAGTCAGACCTGGCTGGGTCTCTGCATGATCGACTGTCCACACTGGGCCGAGGGAGCAATAGGTCGCTACGACCCCTGGTACATGAGGCCCAGGGTGAAGCGGAGCGCCGCGACCACGGATGGGGTAGCGTAACCGGTCGTTCGAAGACGGCAGCGCGGAGGATTCCCTTGACCAACGGCAATCGGAACAGAGGTAGACCACGGCGCACTCCCGCCGACGGGGCCGCGGGCGAGCCCGTCCTGCCGGACCCCTTCGTGGTCCAGGCGTTCTGGAAGGGGCTGAAGGGTCTCGGCCTCTTCGACGGGCATCACCCCGAATGGACGGTGGTCGACCTCGCACGGGAGACGGGGATCCCCAGGGCCACCACCTACCGCCTTGTCCGCACCCTGGAGGCCGCTGGCTACCTCACTCTCGACCCTCTCACCGGCCGGTATCACGTGGGTCCGTCGGCTGTGGCGCTCACCTACCTCTCGAGCAGCTATTCCGAGTTGGTGAGGATGACGAGGCCCTACATCGAGTCTCTTGCTGGCATCACGGGGGAGACCGTGAACCTGGCGGTGGAGATCGACGGCAAGGCGGTGCTGGTGGACGAGATACGCACCAGCCGGCCCTTCACGTCGCAGATTCCGGTGGGCCGGATCATCGGCGATATCGGCAACGCCAACGGCAAGGTGTTCGCCGCCTTCAAGGCCCCGGAAGAGCGAGAGCGGATAGCGTCGCTCCCTCAAGAGGCGCTGACTCCACACACTCTCGTCGACCGTCAGGAACTGCTCGGCGAGTTGGAGGAAGTGCGAAGAAGCGGGATCGCCTACGACCTGGAGGAGCGGTCGCTCGGGGTGTGCGCTGTGAGTGCACCGGTGAGGAACCAGGCGGGAATGGTGGTCGCGGCTATCTCGGTGGTGGTCCCCAAAGGTCGCTTCGGCCCTGACGAAAAGGAACGATGGGCGCGGGCGGTGCGGGAGGCGGCAGGGGCTCTCTCCGCGTTCCTCGGCTACTCCGCACCCGAGGAGGCCCGGACGCGTGACTAGGGCTGCGGTGGCTCTGCAGCATTCGCCAGATATCGCCCCCTGGGAGGAGGACGATCAGGCGGCGGATGTGTCCCTCGTTCGAAGGATGGTCGAAACCCTGCTGGATGACCTCGGGGGGATCGACCGCTTCGTTTGCAGGGGTGACTCGGTGTTCATCAAGCCCAACTTGGTCGCCCCGGAGCCACCGTGGACCGCCGTCAACACGGATCCGCGAGTGGTCGAAGCCCTGGTGGCGGCAGTGAAGCAGGCGGGGGCAGGCAGAGTGGTCGTGGGCGAGCATCAACGGTGGCAGGGTCCAGGCATCTTCAACGTCACCGGAGTGGGGGACGCTGCGCGGCGAGCCGGAGCCGAGGTCTTGGCGCTCGACGATGGGGAGCACGTCACGGTCGCCATCGCTGATGGAGAGTGCGAGACGTCCGTCTGCCTACCCAGGATCGTCACGGAGAGCGATGTTGTGATCAACGTGCCCAAGATGAAGACCCACCTCGATACGCACGTGAGCCTGTGTCTCAAGAACCTGATGGGGCTTGTTCCGTCGGATCCGTACTGCCTCGGCATGCATGGGCATCTCGCCCAATCGTTGGCCGATCTGTATGGAGCGATCAAGCCGGACCTCAACATCGTCGACGGGCTGATCGCCATGGAGGGCCATGGTCCGCTCTTCGGCCATCCGGTGACGGCTATGAACGCGCTGGTGGCCGGCGACAACGGGGTGGCGGTCGATGCTGTCTGTTCGGCGCTGATGGGCTTCGATCCCAGGGAGGTCGATTCGAACCGAGTGGCGGCGGCGCGGGGGCTGGGACCCGCTGAACTCTCCGAGATCGACGTCATCGGGGCCGACGTGGAAGAGGTCACGCGTTCGTTCACGCGGGCCATCCCCAGCCCTCTTGCCTACACCCGGTACGACCGCTACCGCTATCCGGTGAAGGTCTACGTGGGGGCTTCCTGCCAGGGCTGCACGGGCCCCATACGGGAGCAACTGGATCAATTGACGTTGCTCGCCGAGATCGAGGGGATACCATTCGAAGAGCGCCGGCCGCTCGTCATCATCGCCGGGAAGAAGGCCTGCGTTCCCCGGGCTTTGCCGGCTGACGCCTACGTGTGGGTGGTGGGCGATTGCGCCATCGACCACCGTTCCAGAGGCTACTACACGGGCGGCTGCCCTCTCGGCGCGCCGAACCCGACGCTCGGCCCGGAGTGCATCGGTGTATCCCTCACCTGGCCGGTGATGGGGCGCTTGTCCTCCCGCGCCTCGTCTTGACAAAACCCCGCCGTACTCCTACTGTCACGGAAGTTCGCTGCATACGCGGGGCTTGCGCAGAGCTGCCGAAGTGTCGTGACCCGAGGGGGGATTCGGATGAGCACCAAGTTGCGGATCGTGGTCGGCTCCGTCGGTCTCGTGCTGGTCGTACTGGCGATTGTATGGTGGACGCTCATAGCCGGGGCGCTCACCAAGCTGCCGAGCGACATCGACACGCAGATGGATTTCCAGGGGACTCTGACCCAATACATGGATTCCGCAACCCAGCAGCCGCTGCCGGCGGGCAAGGAGATGGCAGTTCCCTTCACCGTCGCTCGCACGTTCGCCGCCGTTCCCGACAAGTTCACGTCAGGCACGGGCGTCTTCACCGACACTTTGGCGATGAACCTCGCCGGTCAGGAGAGGCCCGCCCAGGTGAGCCAGTACGCTCTCGACCGGAAGACGCGCAAGTGTGTGCAGAGCAACGAGAACTGGGCCTACAGCCCGATGATCGTGCTCGACGACAGGGTCGGAAACTACGGCCCGCTCTTCCCCGGCGGTCTCGCCGTCGGAGACACGGTGACGGCCTTTTTCAACGATCCCAACAAGGCTTTCGATGTCAAGGTCGTTGAGAAGATCGACGACTACAACGGGTTGGGCATCACCGCCCTGAAGATCGATGCCACGCGCCCGAGCACACCGTACTACGAACCCATCGCGCAGGCCGTTCTTGGGAGCATGGGGCTGCCCATGGAACTGACGTTCGCGCAGCTCAGTGCTCAGCTCAAGGCCCAGGGGCTCGATCTTGAGAGCCTGCTGGCCGGGGTGGCGGCGGTGGCGAGCCCTGAGGACCTCCAGGCCCTCCTGGCCACGACCCAGCAGCCTATCAAGCTGGTCTACCAGCAGGAGAGCGGCGACGTCATCTACATCGAGCAGAAGACAGGCGCCACGGTGGGCGCGGACTTCGACCGAACGACCACGTTCCAGGTTGACACCTCGGCCCTCATGGGTGCCTTCGCGATCGTGGGCAAGTACGCCGGCGATCCGAACGTCGGTCCCGCCATCCAGGCGGCCATGCAGGCGGCCACCCAGATGGTCCAGGCTGGGCCCACGAAGGTGTTCAACCAGAGCATGAGCATCACGAAGGCCAGCGAGGCCGACCTGGCCGGCCAGGCCAAGGACAAGGCTACGCTGCTGGGCTTCGTGGACATATGGATACCCCTCATCATCGTGGTGATTGGGGCCATCCTGGTGGCTATCGGCGTCGTCCCGCCCTTCAGGAGGCGCAGCGCTTAGGAGGCTTCTATGCCCCGTCCAGCCGCCTCACCTGGTCGAGTAGGAGCGACTTGAAACGGTCGAACGTGACCGGATAGGACTGAAGCGGCACGCCCATCCAGTCTGAGTAGTCGAGGACTTCCTCGGGGCTGTCTTCCATGAAGCGATCGAAGTAGCCAATGGCGTCGAGGACGATCGCCCCCCCGTCGTGCTTGGGAAAGTTCTCGTTGGCCCGTGCCTGGTCCCATCCTTTGAAGACCTCGTGCCGGTACTTGATCCAGCCCGGAGTCATCCACCAGACCTTCTCCCCACCGGCCACCTCCTGCGCGATCCTGTCTCGCTGCTCCTCACCGGCGAGCATGTCCATGCAGTGGGTGGCGTCGATCCGCGCCACGTTCGGTCCTTGCTCCTCGATGATCGCACGCATGGTGCGGGTGGGGGCGTCCACGTTGACGTAGCAGAACTTGCCTCCGAACACCACCAGCACCTTGGGGGCCTTCTCCTTTGCTTGGCCTATCCGGCTGATGAGCTGTCTCTCGAGCTCGCCGGGCACCTGATGGAGCCCCGGGGCGGTGAAGAGGAGGTGTTCCGTGTCGAGGAACCCGTCCTCCCTGAGAGCGCGGAGCTCGGGACTCATGGTGCCGCACGCGACCACGGCTATGTCGGCGAAAGAGGTTCCGTTCACGTGGTGCCCCTCCTGTGGGGTCGGGCCGTTCCGTCACGGCCCAGTATATACCCCCCTGGGTATACAGTCACGGTTCGGATGTCGGCATGGAGCCCCTTGCGGGGGGCCACGCCCCTTCGGGCTGGAGGGTCCGTTGCGTGAGCCGCCACGGTTCCGGGCGGCCGTTCCTTCGCCGGGATCAGCCCACTGCCCAAGGCGCGGGAGAGGGCGGCTCCTCTTCCTTCGGTTCTTGGCTCTCGTCCACCCAGGGTTCGTCCAGCTTCTCCCCGAAGGTCCTGCCGTAGTCGTGGCAGGCCCTCATGCCGTCCCCTGTGCCGACCTTGCCCTCGAGCAGGTTGAAGGCGCCGAGATAGAACGGCCTCATCTTGAAGACGTAGCGCATGGTGTCGAAGACCATGGCCGGCGCGTCGCCGCTGTGAGTGTACGAGCCGAAGGCGCCTGCCGGTTTCCCTTTGAGATCGGCCCGCCGAGCAACAAAAAGGAAGTTCTTCACCGGTCCGGCCATATCCTGATGATAGGTCGGCGAGCCGAAGATATAGCCGTCGTAGCCGTTCAACTCCTCGAACTCCTTGATCTCCGACGTCTTCTTGGTGACGGCCTCGTGCGCGGCGAACCTCACTCCTTCGGCGATGTACTCGGCCATCTGCTGAGTATGACCGCTCAACGAGAAGTAGACGATAAGCACTCTTCCCACGTTTTACCCCCTTCAGCGTCGCCCCGGGTCGTGCCCGTGCCCGCTCGATCGTCCGGCACTTTCCGCGATACGCGCTGATTGTATCCTGCGAGCCGCTGCTGGTAGTAGTGACGGCAAGGCGGCGGTCTGGAGCCATCTGGCCCTGCTGTCCGCCCGGTCGAACCGTTTGCCGGTATCTCCATACACCGGGTATGACCTTCTGCTTCGACAGCGTCGACGGCGCCCCTCAGCGCTGCAAAGTTTGGGCTCGTTGGTACGGTCGCCCCCTCGGTCAATCTCGAGCACCCCGTGCTGAGGCCCAAGATCAAAGACGGGTCGGGCGGCCGGAAGAAGAGCTTTCCGTTAGCGTCGTTCGGGGTCGACGAGTCATTCGCCGATGTGGCAAGCCGCGGCGGGCCGCATCATATGAACCCACCATCGAGTCGCTGATCCGCGGCGGGCGCCTGCCGGTCGCTTCCCGTCCGCCCTGGCTGGTAGAGTGGGGCGCCTGACACACGCGGGGTCCGCCCGCAGCCATCGTTTCGATCCGTACAGTCTTCTTGAAGGAGGAACGGTGGTCCGTGCCCAGCTTCTCGCCATGCTCGTCCAACTCTCGTTCGACCCCGACCGGCTTTTGCTCACCTATGGCGACGACGCCGAGGCGCTGGGATACCGCCCGCACTTCTTCTTCCCCAAGTTCACCGAGCTGCTTACCGATTTCCTGCCGGCCGCGGAGGAGCTCATCGAGTCGGGGGAGGAGGAGTTCTCCTTTCTCTACGCAGTCGACAACACCGGGGCGGTGAAGCTCGACGACTGAGTGTGCGGAGCCGCCGGTCTCGCCGCGGGCCTCGACGCCTGCGGTCACGGCGCTGCGACCCAGATCATTGCAGACTCGGTGTGCCGGCCTTTCCGGTCGATATCGAGCTGAGTATGAACTCCAGCATCTTCCGGGAGCGCCCCTGATTCCACCGGTGGCTGACGCCGGTGAGGCGGGCGACGTCCTCGGTCCAGTGGCGGCTCACCATCAGCCAGGCCACCTGCTCGGGATCCACGGTCCGGACGATGGTTCCCTGCGCCTGACCCTCGCGCACGATGTCCGCGTAGTCTCTCACCAGCTCGAGGTGGCCTTCTCCCAGTGCTCCTCTCAACCCCTCGCTGGGCGGTGCGGCAATGAACTCGAAGAGGGCGGCCACCACGTTGTGGTCCGTGGAGGCGACCATTGCGGTGTGGTGCTCGCCGATCTCGCGCAGACGATCGAGAGCGTTCCCGCGGGCGGAGGAGCGGTGGATGTCGCGGATTCGCTCGAACACGAGGTCCAGTGTCGCGAGAAGCACTTCCCGCTTGTTGACGTAGTGAGCGTAGATGGCAGGGACCGTGACCCCAACCCGCTCGGCGATGCGGGCGACGGTGGTTCCTTGCACGCCGTACCGGGCGACCAGATCGAGAGTGACATTCACGATTTGTTCCTTGCGGATCTCAGCTGGTAGATGCTCTTGCGCCATGTCAGACCCCCTGGGGGGCAGCGCCCGCCGGGCGAGAGCCGGCCTTGCCCTTCGGCTCAGCGGTGACCGCGTCGAGTATCCAGTCGAGCATGGCCTGCGAGCGGGCGGGGACCCACTTGTGGTCGAGTCCCATGAGAGCGGCGATGTCGTCGGTCCACCCGCAGCCCGCCACCATCCAGGCCACCTGCTCCGGGTCTGCGTCCGCTACGATGCTGCCCTGTCGCTGGCCCCGGCGGACGATGTCGGCCAGGCCGTCGATGATGACCAGCTGCCGTTGCCCAAGGGCTTCGCGCAGCTCGTCTTCCGGGTCCGCTGCTACGAACTCGAAGAACGGCAGCACGTAGCCGTCTTGCGCCGCGGCCACGAGGCGGGAGTTGGCGAGGCCGATCTCGCGCAGGTGGTCCACGGCGTTCTCGCGATAGGCGTGGGAATAGACCTCCCGGATGTGACCAGACAGATGGTCGATCAACGCGAGCAGGAGGTGCTTTCTGCTGGGGAAGTGAGCATAGAGCGCGGGATAGGTGATGCCCACGCCGGCGGCGATGCTGGTGAGAGTCGCGCCTCTCACCCCGTGCTTCGCCACGGCATCGAGGGCGGCCCCGATGATCTGTTCACGCCGCTCTGCGCGACTCATGCGCTGTCTTTTCTGCATGTTGCGTCGACCGTGTGTGTTTCCATTCACGATAGCAGGTGCGATACAGCCCCGGGTTCTTGTCGGGCTCCGCCCTCTGGGTGGGTCTTGACTCGTTAGTAATATATTACTAAAGTAGCACCAAGAGCCGAGCCGAGGGCAACAGACAGAGATGGCACCGAGGACGGCGATGCCGCGGATGTACGCAATCTGAAGAAGGCGACCACTGAGGGGTCCACATGGCCGAAAGACAGAATGGCAGCAGCGAGGTGGCCGGCGAGAAGTCGGTCATCAAGGGACTCAGTTTCATCTCCTCGCCGAGCAGTGGGGACGCGAACACGTCGGTGGTCGACGTGAGGGACGGCCGGGTTGTCCGGGTGCGGCCACTCCACTACGACTGGAAGTACGACCGCGAGGACTTCAACTCCTGGCGCATGGAGGCTCACGGGCAGATCCTCGAGCCGTCCTTCAAGTCTCTGGTGCCGCCGTACGCCCTCTCCTACAAGAAGCGGGTCTACTCGCCCAACCGGATCCTGCATCCGATGAAGCGGGTGGACTGGGATCCGAGCGGCGCCCCCGGCTCCACCGGCCCCGGCGGCCGCAATACCCAGAGTCGGGGGGCCAGCAAGTACATGGAGATCTCCTGGGACGAGGCCCTCGAGCTCCTTGCGGCCGAGATTCGGCGCATGTACGCCGACTACGGCCCCTACGCCATCCTCTCCCAGGGCGACGGTCACGGCGAGACCAAGATCGTGCACGGCACCCACGGCTGTCAGAACAAGCTCCTGCAGATGCTGGGCGGCTTCACCCAGCAGATCCGCAACTCCGACAGTTGGGAGGGCTCCTATTGGGGCTCCAAGCACGCCTGGGGGATGGAGCCGGTGGGGCAGATGGAGCCGGTCTGCAACCTCATGCCCGACATCGGCGAGAACACCGAACTACTCCTGTTCTGGGGCTGCGATCCTGAGACCACCCCGTGGGCCTTCGACGGCCAGATGGCCAGCCGCCTTGTCTACTGGTGGCGGGAGATCGGCATCGAGTGCGTCTTCGTCTGCCCCGACCTCAACTACGGCGCGGCCGTCCACGCCGACAAGTGGATCCCCATCCTGCCCAACACCGACGCCGCCCTCTATCTGGCCATCGCCCACACCTGGATCACCGAGGGCACTTACGACGTGGACTACGTCGCCTCCCACACCTACGGGTTCGATAGGTTCCGGGACTACGTGCTCGGGGGGGAGGACGGCGAGCCCAAGACCCCGGACTGGGCCTCCGCGAAGTGCGGGGTCCCGGCCCGGGTCATAAGAGCCCTGGCTCGCACCTGGGCGAGCAAGCGGACGTCGATCCTCATCGGCAACGGCGGTCCGGGCATCCGCGGCCCGTACGCGACCGAGCCCGCCCGTCTGCAGGCACTTCTGCTGGCCATGCAGGGCCTCGGCAAACCGGGTCGGCACCAGGTCAAGATGCTCGAATGGGGCCGGCGCATGCTGGAGGAATCCAACCCCATGCCGCGCGGTGCCGTGATGCCCAACGTCATGAAGCACGTGTACACGGGCGGCATGCTCATCACTACCGAGAACACCGAGGACCGCACCGGTGACATGTCCCGGACGGCGGTCAAGGCTCTCAAAGTGGCCAAGCAGATCATCCCGAAGAACCTCATCCACGATGCCATCCTCAACCCGCCGATCAGATGGTACGGGACGACCTCGTGCACGTTCCCGCTCGAAGACCAGTTCGTGCAGTACACGTACCCGGCGCCGGGCTGCCCCGAAGTTCACATGATCTGGACCGACTCCCCCTGCTGGATCACCTGCTGGAACGATTCGAACACCTATATCAAAGCGCTCCGCCATCCCAAGATCGAGTGCATCGTGGCCCAGCATCCGTGGATGGAGAACGACTGCCTGTTCGCCGACTTGATCCTTCCAGCGAACACCAAGTTCGAGGTCAGCGACATTGCCACGGATACCATGGGCGGCCAGTTCTACCTGGTAATCAACGAGGAGCAGGCCATCGAGCCCCGCGGCGAGTCCTTCAGCGACTACCAGATCATCTGCAAGGTGGCGGAGCGTCTCGGCCTCCTCGAGGAATACACCAACGGCAAGAGCATCGACGAACTGATCGACACAGGGTTCAAGCATTCCGGCGTCGAGGACCTGGTGAGCCAGGACGAGTTCAAGGAGAAGGGCTACTACGTCGTGCCCACCGATGAGAACTGGGACAAGCACACCCGCGGTCTCAAGAACTTCAACGAAGAGCCGGAGAAGTATCCGCTCAAGACCCCCTCGGGCAAGGTGGAGTTCTTCGCCCAGAACCTGGCCGAGCATTTCCCCGACGACGAGGAGCGCCCGCCGGTGCCGCACTGGATCGAGAAGGGGGTGAGCCACGACGAGGCTCTGTCGAGCGAACGGGCCGACAAGTATCCGCTTCTCGTGATCTCCAACCATCCCAGATGGCGGTGCCATGCCAATCACGACGACATCACCTGGACGCGGGAGATCCCCACCTGCAAAGTCACCGGTCCGGACGGCTACAAGTACGAGCCCGCCTGGCTCAACCCGGCTACGGCTGCCGAACGGGGGATCAAGAACGGCGACGTGGTCACCGTCTTCAACGAGCGGGGCGCGGTGCTCTGCGGGGCGTACGTGACCGAGCGACTCATGCCCGGCTGCGTGTACGTGGATCATGGGGCTCGCTACGACCCGATAGTGCCTGGTGAGCTCGATCGGGGCGGAGCCATCAATACCCTGACGCCGCACAACCTGACCTCGAGGAACTCGGCCGGCATGGTGTCGAGCGGCTTCCTGGCAGAGGTGGAGCGCACCGACCTCGAGGATCTGCGCCGCCGCTATCCGGAGACCTTCAGCCGGCCGTACGACGAGGGGGCGGGGCTGCGGTTGGAGCGGGTGCTACTGCCGGGCGGCGAGTAGGTACCAGGCTTTGGCCGCCTGCATAGGGCTGCGGCGCCGGGGCCGGGCTACGCGCCGCGTGCTTCTTCAGAACGCGGCCGGTAGGCGCCGCTTCAGGAACAGCAGCAGCGCGTCGCCCTCGGCGAAGGCTTGGACATGGAATGCCTCCCATCCGGCGGCTCCCAACTCGTTGAGCGTCTCTTCGAACGGGAAGCTGTCGGGGCCGTACCTCTGGAAGGTGATGGTGCCTACCGTCACCCGGATAACCTTGTACTCCCAGCGCTCGGCGCCGTCCGAGCGCATGCCGGCGCTTGGGGCCGGGTCCTTCGAGATGTCGTCGGTCATGGCGCCTCCCTGCGTCCTCTGGTAACTAACGTTATCATCGTCCCCAAGAGGTTGAGGAGGACGACGGAGTGGGTTGGTCAGAGCAGTACTGGGAGGAAGCCAGAGCCGATTTCGAGAGGCTGATGGCCGAAAGGCGGACCGCCGAAGAGAGGTTGCGGCCCGATCCGCAGCTGGTGACCGATGCGACTTCGGGGGCCGAGGCCTCCCAGCCTGCCGGCTGGACTCCTGACTCGCTGCGAGAAGACTTGGGCAGCGACCGAGGCAGTCGAGTCCGAGGCGGCCGCTCGTCTGAAGAAGCCTGAGCCGACGACGTGGCCGTCACGGCTGTCTCGTCCCATTTCCTGTACTGCGGTCTGCCCGAGCCTTTTCCTGTCCGCCGTCTCCTGTATGGTTACTAGTCCGTACATGTTGGAGCGTAAGCCTCGACCGGAACAGGTCCTTCTAGGGCAACAGGAGCTGCGGTCGTGTCAGACGAGGCGATGATCATTCCCCAGGGTTATGTCAAGGCCAGGCGGCTGGTCGAGGAGGGCTCGCGGGTGGTGTTCGTGTCCGGGAACGCCGGTACCGGGAAGACCACCCTCATCCGTTACCTTCAGGATGATCTCGCGTTGCGGCATGTCGTCCTCGCGCCTACCGGGGTGGCCGCGCTCAACGCGGGTGGGGCCACCATCCACTCTTTCTTCCGCTTCCCTCCCCGAATCATCGATTCCGACGGGCTGCGGATCCCCCGGGACAGGCGTCTCTACCAGAAGTTGGAGCTTCTCATCATCGACGAGGCCTCTATGGTGCGGGCCGACACGCTCGACAACATCGACGCCTTCCTGCGCGCCTGCAACGACGACTACTCTCCGTTCGGCGGCGTGAGACTGCTTCTCCTGGGAGACATGTTCCAACTACCGCCGGTCGTCACCAGCGCGGAGCGGGAGGTGCTCGAGCGGCGCGGGTACGAGTCCCCCTATTTCTTCAGTGCTGCCTGCCTCCGGGGAGTGGGCATCGCCCACGTGGAACTGGACGAGATCTTCCGGCAGACCGACCCGGAATTCATCGCGCTTCTCAACAAGGTGCGGGTGGCCGAGGAGACGGAATCGGTCGTGCAGCGATTGAACGCATGGTGCGGGAATCCGGAGCGAGAACACGACATCACCCTCACCTGCACGAATGCGGCTGCCGACGCCATCAACGGGGAGGAACTCGCGCGGCTGCCCGGCGAAGAGCGCCTGTTCCTGGGGGAGAGCGCGGGCCGCTTTGGCGTTGATGGAGACCGCCTGCCATCGCCAGCCGAACTACGTCTCAAGCCTGGCGCCCGGGTGATGTTCACCAAGAACGACGAGGAAGGGCGCTGGGTTAACGGTACGCTGGGTGTGGTCACTTGGCTCGCGGCCCAGCGGATCGAGGTGAACGTCGTAGGGGCCGGTATCCACGAGGTGCCACGCGTCGTCTGGCAGAGCTACACGTACCGGTTCGACCGGGAAAGCGACCGCATTGTGTCCGACGAGGTGGGCCACTACACTCAGTTCCCGCTGATGCCCGCTTGGGCGGTCACCATTCACAAGAGCCAGGGGAAGACGCTGGGGCGGGTGCTGGTGGATCTTGGCTCGGGGGCTTTCGCGCCGGGGCAGGCCTACGTGGCCCTCAGCCGGTGCCGGTCTCTCGATGGGCTCAGGCTGGCGCGGCCGCTGCGGGTTTCGGACATCCGCTGCGACACCCGGATCCGCCGGTTCCACGAGGCGCTCTCCGGCGGGTGGTGCGAGGACTGACGAAGCCTCCGCATCGGAGCGCCTGCGCTGAGCGGTGGGCCGGGGGTGCACGGAGAACGGCGCCGGGGCCGGCGCCCCAGTCAGACGAGCCGAAAGTGCATCCGCCGGTCGCCTGGCGTACACTACTTTGCAGAGTGCGTAGGAGGGTCTCATGCGGATTGCGGCAAGGGTGTTGGGCATCGTGGGCGGGGCCTTCGGGATCATCTTCGGGATCGTGGGAATGGTCATCGGGGGTGCGGGCGTCGCCCTAGGGGCCGATGCGTTCGGGGTCGTCGTCGGGCTGAGCGCGGTGGCCATGCTGTTGGCAGTCGCCGGCATCGTGGGAGGCGCGGTGGCCGTCGATCACAGGACGGCGAGCAGCGTCCTGCTCTTGGCGCCCGGCGTCCTCGGTTTCTTCTGCATCAGCGTGTTCTGGACACTGCCCGGTTTGCTCCTCATCATCGGCGGCGTTCTGGAAGCGGTATCGGGGCCCGATGGCGGGACCCAGGCCGGCCCCTATGGCGGCGGTGCCTACGGGGCCCCGCCCACCGGTCCGTATGGGGCGCCCTATGCGGGGCAGCCGGCTCCCTCCCACATGCCTCCGGGCGCTCCGCCCCGGCAGCCGCCCGGTCAGACCGCTCCGGCTCCGCCTCGGCAGCCGCCCCCCGGCACCCCGGCGGCCTCCGTTCCGCCCGCTGGGCAGAACGACCAGGAGTAGCTGCGAGGACGCCCCTCGACGTCTGTCCGGTACACCACCGGGACGACCCGCGGCTGCTACCAGACTGAACCGCCCGGTCGATTCGGGGGGTCGTCGGCGGTATTGGTCTGTGTGTCCTTTTCTGACGGGTTGGGGGAAGGGCCGCGAATGGCGGTCCCGGACGAGGCCCGCTCTTCGTCGTCGCGGGGTGGGGGCACGTATTCGCGGACTACCCGCTCGTTGACCGGTTGAGAGGGAGCCCCGCCAGCCTGGCGAGGGCCATGCCAGGGTGCGGTCCAACCCCGGCGGTAGAACCACAGGGTGAGCGAGATGACGAGACCCACGATCGCCACGATCATGATGATCAGACCTGCGGCCTGGATATCGAAGTCGGGTGCTTCGTAGGTCACGGCCCAACGCATCAGTGCTCCTATCACGATCACGAAGAGATATCCCGCCAGGTACATGGCTCCTCCTTGGCCTCTCCTCCGACACCGCGGCGTCTCCCGCGCCGTCCCGAAGCTGCGAGGCCTCCCCAGGCCTCTCTCGAGGTCAGTGAGTGTTTTGTACGTCGCCCGATGGTCGGCCGGTCCTGCGGCAGGTCGTTTCTACCCGGGTGCCATGGGGGATAGTCCTCAGTCGCACTCGAGGGGTATACTGTTTCTCTCCTAGTGACTGGCAATGCAGCGACCCGTCCGAGACGATCGTCCGGAGAACGAGCGGGTCAGGAGGGAACATGCCAGATCCCAACCACGGCGGATGGTCGGGTACGAGGCGGGCCTTCGTGCTCGTCATCGTCGCTTCGCTTCTGCTGTTGTCGATGTCCGGTCTGGCTCAGGCCACCACGCCCAGCATCCAGAAGGCCGAAGACCAGGCCGAAGCCCTTCGTGCGCTTATCGACCAGTTGGACGAAGAACTGAGCGCCGCCGCGGAGGACTACGACTTTGCTGCTCAGCAACTCGAAGACACCCAGGCGGCAATCAAGAAGACGCAGAAGCAGATCGTGAAGTCCGAGGCCGACCTGGGCACCGTTCAGGACAGGCTGAACCAACGGATCGTCGATATCTACAAGAGCGGCAACCTGAGCACGGTCGCGATGCTGCTGGAAGCCGACAGCTTCTCCGACCTCATCGGCCGGTACCAGCAACTCCAGCGCCTCAGTCAGCAGGACGCTGAACTCCTCGGGCAGGTCACGCAGTACAAGACCGACGTGACACAGCAGAAGGCCCAACTCGACGCCGAGCTCGTGCAGGAGAAGGTCCAGGTCGCCAACACCGAGGCGGCCAAGGAAAAGGTCCAAGCCCAGCTCGAGAAGCAGCAGAAGGCGCTGAAGGGCAAGGAAGCCCAGATCGCTCAGTTGAAGAAGGAAGAAGCCGCCCGCCAGGCCGCTCTGTTGGCCGCGGCGAAGAAAGCGGCCGCGGAAGCGGCCGCCAAGGCCGCCGCGGCGAAGAAAGCGGCCGCCGAGGCGGCCAAGAAGAAGTCAACCGTCACGACCGGGTCGTCCGGAGGCGGCGGCGCCATCGGCTACGATGCCGAGCGGTCCGCGCGGGTCGTGGACATAGCCCTGCAGTACGTGGGGGTGCCGTACGTCTGGGGGGCGAGCAGCCCCTCCGGCTTCGACTGTTCCGGCCTCGTGAAGTATGCCTACGGCAAGATCGGGATCTACCTGCCCCATTCCAGCGCTATGCAGTACAGCTACGGTGTCTACGTACCGAGAGACCAGCTCAAGCCGGGTGATCTGGTGTTCTTCTACAGCCCGATCCATCATGTGGGCATCTACATCGGCAACGGCAACATGGTCAATGCGACCGGCGACCACGTGCAGGTGGGCACCGTCTGGAAGAGCAGCTACCACGGGGCGCGCCGCATCCTGACCTAAGGACGGCGGCCCCGCGACGAGCGGTCTGCGGCTGCCCGGAGACTAGTTCCGGGGTGATTTGACGGAAAGTACGGGGCAGGGCGCCGCCAAGATGATGTCCCGGCCGTCGCTCCCCAGCAGGAGCTTGCCCGCCTTCGACCTCTGGCGCAGCCCTATAGCCACGAGGTCGGCCCCTTCCTCGATGGCCACCTGGCAGATGTCCTCGGCCGGAGAGAGACCGCGGATGAGCCGGCGCGTGGTATGAGGGATACCAAGCTCGTGTAGTTCACTTTCGATGGCGTCGAGTTCCTTGCGGTACGTGATTATCTCCTCCTGCTCGTCCTCGATGGCGCCACCGCCTCGGATGGAGTGGGTGACGACGATGTGGACATCCCCGCGCCCGGCCTGCTCGACCGCCCAATCGAGGGCCGCCCTGCTTTCCGGCGTCTTGACATAACCTACGACGATCTTCATCTCCGCATCCTCTCCTGTTACTGCCGATTTCATCGGTTCGGCTACCGTGACCCCCGTCACCAGTGCCACTATAGATGGTTTTTCGGGGTTGCACCCCGGGTAGCCAGACCGTATGCATACCGTGTTCCTGATTCTCACCGTGTTCCTCGCCACCGCGGTGGAGGTGGTCGAGATGGTCACCATCGTGGTGGGAGTGGGGGTCACCCGGGGATGGCGGGCCACCATGGTCGGGGCGGGAGCCGGCTTGCTCGTACTCGCCGGGATCATCGGTGGGTTGGGGACCGCACTCCAGTACGTACCCATCAACGTCCTGCGGGCGATCATCGGGGCTCTTCTCCTGCTTTTCGGGCTGCAGTGGCTGCGGAAGTCCATCTTCCGTGTGAGCCGGACAGGTTGGGGGCGGCAGCCTGGGCAAGAGGAGGAAGAAGAGAAGATCCCGGGCACCGAAGGTCGCCCCGGCTTCGACTGGACCGCCTTTGCTCTGGCCTTCAAAGGAGTAGTGCTCGAGGGCCTCGAGATCGCCTTCATCGTGGTGGCGTTCGCGGTGGCCAACCAGCAGTTGCTCCTGGGAGTGCTGGGGGCGGCGGCGGCGTTCGTCATCGTGGGAAGCGCGGGGGCGGTCGCCCGGCGATATCTGGCCAGCGTGCCTGGGAAGACGCTCAAGTTCGCGGTGGGCATCCTGCTGGTGACCTTCGGGACCTTCTGGGGGGCCGAGGGGCTTGGGGTGGAATGGCCCCTGGGCGACCTGGCCGTGCTCTATCTGCTGGCCTTCTACCTGGTTGTCGCCCTGGGAGCTGTTCGGCTCGTCCGACCCGTCCGAGCAGCGCGGTCCCCCGGCGGGCCCGGGGGATCTCCGCCGAAGCCGCCTTCTCGCCCCCGGCATGACCAGGGAGCACACCGGTGAGCATTCTCCGTGCCATCTATCGCTATCTGAGGCGGTTCCTGCTCTTCTGGCGAGATTTCCTCATCGGGGATGACTGGTGGGGGGCGGGCATCGTGCTCGGCGGACTGGGTTTCACCTACCTGGCCATCCACTACAAATTTCCGGCGTATTGGATCCCGGTCTTGTCCGTCCTCGTGAGTCTGGGGCAGAATCTGTGGCGAGCGAGGCGCCGGTCGATGCAGGCTGCGCGGGACAAATCCACGCGGGACGAAGCTCCGCCCCGTTCATGAGACTGCCCGAACGGCGGGAGAAAGGGGTATGGTCCGGTTCTTCAAGAACATTGGAGCGCTATTGTGGCAGGCTATCTCGGGGTTCCAGGAGCACAATGCCGGGCGCATGGCTGCCGCTATCGCCTTCAATGGGATACTCAGCATCGCCCCGCTAGGGGTGATATCCGTCACGATTGCCGGGTCGATCTACGGTAAGCAGGCAGCGGAGGGGGTGATCGTCAACCAACTCAAGGGCACGGTGGGCGATACCGTGGCAACGGCCGTCCAAGGAGTGCTTCGCAACGCCTACGTCTCCAAGGCGACCGTCGCGGCCACCATCCTGGCCTTCGCCGTGCTCGTACTGGGCGGCACCCGGTTGATCGGCGCGCTCCGAAGCGCCCTCAACAACATCTGGGGGGTGCAGGGCCGCGGGGGAGGAGGTATCAAGGGATGGTTGATCGGCAAGGGCGTCGACATCATCGCCATCTTTGTGCTGGCCGGCCTGCTGCTGATCACCATGCTGGCCCAGGCGGCCTCCAACACGATCAGCCACTACTTCGCCAACGTGCTGCCCTTTCCCGGCGCCGTCCTGCTCTTCAGCGGGACCCTGTTCTCGCTGGGCGTGGCGACTGCTGTCTTCATGGTGATCTTCCGCTGGCTGCCGAGTCTCCGTTTGAATTGGAGGGATGTCGCTTTCGGCGGAGTTCTCACCGCCATCCTCTTCACGTTCGGCAACTACGCACTGGGGCTCTATTTGGCCCGCAGCAGTCCGGGATCGGTTTTCGGGGCGGCAGGATCCTTTGTCGTCGTGATGTTGTGGATGAGCTATTCCGCCTACATTGTGATCTTCGGCGTCGAAGTCACTCGGGCACGATGGGAACGAAAGCACGGCAAGAAGGCCGCCGACCCCACGCCCGACGGGATGCGGGCCAGCGATGCATAGAGGACGCAGTCGGGTGCGAGTCGTCCGGAGAGGGGTCGGACCCCCGGCCGCTGCGAGGCTCAGCCGTGGGCGATGTTGATGGCCCGGGCGACCAGCATCGCGATGGTGGCGAGCGACACGACGGACTCGACCCCCATCACCAGCTTCGCCCAGCGGGAGTAGGGCATGGCCTCGGTGGGGGAGAAGGCTGTGGCCGTGTTGAGCGCGGTGAACAGGTAGTCGGCGAACATGGGCTTCCAGTCGGGGGGAGCGAGGCCCTCTTGGCCGGTCTGCTGCTGAGGGAAGATCAGGTCCGGGTAGTCGGGATCGCCTTTGGCTCGGGCCTCGGGGCCGTTGCCGTCCAACTCCCAGAAGAGCAGGGCGAATACGGCGATATTCTGCGTCCAGAAGATGATCCCGGTGAGGAAGAGCCGCGTCGCCGTGAGGTTGAGACCGACGAACACCTCGCGGATGAGCAGTACCAGTGTCACGATGCTGGCCACCACCAGCACGCCGGTGAGTCCGAGCGACAGGAAACGCAGCGCACGAGGCGGCTCGCGCCGGGTCGGTAGGTAGATGGCCAGGGAGACCAGGAGGAGGAATCCGGTGACCAGTGGGTAGACCCACCACGGGTTCAGCGATAGGACTTCCGCTACCCAGCTCTGTCCGGCTATGACCACCGCCACGGCTAGAAACGCCGGCCAGCGATGCTCGGCGGCGGTGGGATGCTGCCACGCCGGGCGTGCTTCGTCCGGGCCCGGGTGCCGCCGCGGCGTGTAGGGGTCGAGTCTCTTCTGCTGAGAAGGCATGGGCGCCCCTCCCCAGGGCCCTATGCCCGTTCTCGGAGGTACACCAGTACCGCCTGCCAATCAGGAAAGCGCTCGGAGCCGAAATGGAGCAACTCTCCCTGGAAGTCGGCCGCATGCCCGCGATGAGGCCGGTCGTCCACGAGGAAGTCGCCCCGGTTGAGGTCCTTTCGGTGGGTCAGGATGAGGCGCTTCGTGCAGGGGTCACCCAGGTATCGCTTGACCCAGAGCACCTTGTCGGTCCAGGAAGAAGGGTTGTCCCAGGGAGCGGTGGAAAGGACGAAGGTGTTGAACAGGCGGGATAGTTCGTCATATGCTGCGACGGCGCCCGGCATGGGCTCCATGAGCGAGAAGATGCCCGGGACGCGGTCCGCCCGGCCCCCGCATTCGGCGATTACGGACGGCGGGACCTGAGCGACACCGGATTCGAAGTCCACCAGCACGCCGTCCATGTCCACGTAGAGGATCTTCCGGGTATCGGCCAGAGCCGGTCCGGGCTCCGGCGGTTGGCTCGGGGCGCCGGCAGTCGGGGCGGACGGGCGGTTGTCCATCAGACTTCGTCTCGGATCTCGAACAGCGCCTGGGCCTCCCCGCGCTGCGCCAGACCCAGCGGGAACTCGGCGCATGCCAGCTTGCGTATGTCGATGACGGCCTCTTCGCCTTCGGAATCGACGAGGGAACAACGGGGAAAGGCCTCCGTCTGCAGGGCCAACACGAGGTCGAAGACCTCCTCGGGTTCTTCCGCAACGACCCTCACGGGAGATTCCCGGCCTATGAAGTAGAGACGGATGGCGTCGTCGCGGGGAGCACCTTCGGCACCGGTCTCGTCGTTCCTGTCGTCTTCACCGCCGCCGGGGCCGGCTTCCTCCGCACCGTCACACTTCTCACCGGCCTGTTTCGGTAGCCACCGGAAATGCGCCATCTGCATGAAGCGGGAGTTGATCACGACCTGCTCTGCCGGACCGTAGGCCTCGAACACCAGATTGCCGGCGTGCTCCTCCTCGAGCAACTCACGAACGCGCTTCGAGGTCTCAAAGGAGACCGCGTAGTCGAAGCGGCGCTCGATCCCTTGTAGGTAGAAGACGAGGGAGTACTCGTAGAGACTGCTATCGACCGGCTCGTTCATGGCAACCAAGGTCCTTCACGGTCCGGGATCGTTCTGAGGATCGCATACATCGTACCCCTCGTTACCCCAACAGGGAACCAGCTCACACGGGCCCGCAGTCGGACGGTCGGAACACACGTGAATACTGACAGTCGGGGTGCCTTGTGAACCGTCCGCGCGTAGCAGCGATCGTCTCAGGGGTGGCCGCGTCGACGGCCGCTTTCCTTGTCGTACGAGGATGGGACCTGGCCGGGACGGTGGCGGGAGCCGCCCTCTTTCCGGTGATCTATGTCCTCGTTTCGCATGGTTCCAACGAGGGGGTCGAGACCCTGAACAAGTGGGCGCAGCGCCGCAAGGCGCAACGTGCTGGGCGGTCCGGCGCGGTAACGCCGGCCAGCGGCGCCGCGGGATCAACCGAACCCGGCGCCGGCGGTTCGCCGGGCCTGGACAACAGAGAACCGCGGCGCCCCACCGTGTATGCGTCCGGTGCGTCCTCGGAAACGTCGTCCGCCCTCGTTTCCTCGGGTGCCGCAGCGCGGGTCCGGCGTCACGCCCGGAACCAGTGGCTGCTCACCGGTGTGGCGGTTGTTGCCCTGGGAGTGAGTGTCTATGCGCTGGTGACCGCCAGTCCAGGTGAGACCACCGTGCTGCGCGAGACGGTCATCCAGGGGGCCACCATCGACACGCAGCAGACCGTCGCCGAAGACGGCTCCCCCGGAATCCCTGGCGGTGAGTCCGGAGGCACAGGCCAGGTTTCTCCGACGACGGCGGCGGAGACCACCACGACGACCGCAGATCCTGACAGCACGTCGACCACGGTCGACGGCACCGCCGGCACGACCGTCACCGATGCTTCCTCCACCACGGCCTCCACTACCGAGTCCGCGCCGGCCACGACCGTATCGCTGCCTGGTAGTGCCGTCTCCCCGTCCACGACCGGTGATACCCTGGGGGGAAGCTAGTTCGCTCTCCCAAAGGAGTTGCCTGTGCGGGTCGCGGGTGCCGATGGATGCCGGGCCGGGTGGTTCGTCGTGACCCACGATCTCGAGAAAGATGAGATCGCGCATCAGACCGTTGCAGATTTCGCCAGGCTGCTCGAGGCATGCGCAGGGGCTGCCACGATCGGGGTTGATATGCCCATCGGGCTCATGGAGACTGCTGAGAAGGGGGGAAGGCCTGTCGACCGGTTGGCGCGCCACCGGCTCAAACCTTTCCGGTCGAGCAGCGTGTTCTCCCCGCCCTGCCGGCCCGCGCTCGCCCGCTTCACGTACGAGGAAGCGGCGGCCGTTACGCAGGCCTGTTCCGGCGGGCGTTCGCTCACGCTGCAGTCGTTCGGCCTGTTCCCCAAACTGCGCCAGTTGGACGAGCTCATGACTCCCGAGCTGCAGAGACGGGTGCGGGAGGTACACCCCGAGTTGTGTTTCGCGGCGATGAACGGTGGCCTTCCCCTGGCGATCAGCAAGCAGAAGCCGGGGGGGCAGGAGGCACGCATCGCCCTGCTCCAGGCGGCCGGGTTCGATCTGTCGGCCAACAGCGTGCGTAGGGCGGCCAAGGCCGG
>CAZWAR010000052.1:0-21430 GCA_964631965.1 uncultured Gaiellales bacterium | reverse complement strand
ACGTCCAGTACGACGAACTCACCCAGAAGAACGCGAACGCCTTCGTCTGGCTGGATGAGCCCGGTCTGGGCTGGGTGTTCAGCGGATTGTCCGGCTACGACGACATTGTGGCCGAGAGAGAGTACCGTGGGTTCGTGGACAGTCTCTCAGGGCCGGGTGCCCTGCATCTGTGTGCCAATGTGAATCTTCCCTACCTGCTGAGCCTGAGCGGGGACATCCTGTCGTTCGATGCCTACCAGATCCAGATAGTGCCCAAAGGATATGCGGAATCCATCAGAGACTTCCTGAAGAGCGGGGGCGTCATCTCCTGGGGGATAGTGCCCACCGATTCGGGCTCCTTGGCAGGCGAAACGCCCGAGAGTCTCGCCGGACGGCTCTTGGACTACTGGGGCGTTGTGACCGCTACCACTGACATGACGATGAAGGAGATGGCTGAGCAGGCGCTCATTGCCCCCGCCCGGTGCTGTCTCAAGAACATCGGACAGGTGGGAGCTATGGGCGAAACTGCCCCTCAGGAGGCGGTTGGCTGTCCACTTGCGCCCGAGGAACACCTGGTCGAAACGGCGTTTACGTATGTGAAAGAGATATCGAGAGCACTACGAGACCGGTGCGATATCGGATAGGGGCGGAGCCGCATACCCCGTGCGCTATTGGGTACAAGTTGTCCATGGAAGCTGGGCTTGATAGTCAGAGGATTCGCAACCTGGCAGAAGCACTCGACGATGCCATCGAGCATCAGGACGTGCCGGCGATCCTCTCCTTCTTCTCGAACGACTGCGAGATCAGCCTGCCCGGAGTCAACCTGTCGGGCCATGAAGGTCTGAGCAGGGCCATCAGCTGGATGTACGAGCATCTGGAAGAAGTAGTGCTAGTGCCGCTGGCCATAGCGGTTCAAGACGACCTGCTGTTCGAGGAGTTCATTCTGAGATCACACGTTCGGGGCCACAGTGTCGATCTACGACAGGCAGAGGTACTGAGATACGGTGGCGACTACAAGGTGCGCAGTCTCCACCTGTACTTCGACCGGTTGGAGTTCGCTCAAGCTTCTCCATCCGGCGTCGTCGACCGTATGCTGGCCGGACGGGTGAGCAAGGTCTCTCTGAGGGGGCTCTCCTAGCACGCGCGCGGGCAGAGACGGCGGGTTTGACCGCTGCGCTACCCCGCACCGGCGCCTGACCGGCGCGACAGGTCCTCCTGGCTGCGCAGATGCTCGAAGAGCACCTCGCGCAGGAGGTCGCAGGCCTGGATCATCTTCGGGTAGCCGACGCTGTAGTAGACCTCACTTCTCATCCTGCGGGTGAGAAGGAGCCCCTGGTTCCGCAGCACCGCGAGATGCTGGGAAGCGAGCGAGTGGGTGATCCCCACCGCTTCCGCGAGATCGCCCACGGTGCGTTCGCCGTCGCGGAGGGCGTCCAGCAAAGCCAGGCGTATCGGATGCGCCATCGTCTTGCACACCCGGGCGTGGAGTTCGAGGATATCCGGGTCGGTCTGGGTCATCCTTTTCCCCCGCTGCGATCCCGAAGCGCGCGCTCGACCTCGTCGAGCCGTGTCTTGAGCGAGCTTCGCTCCGCCTCGTATCGAGCGACGACAGAAGCGGATATGTGGACGCCCGTCTGGCTGAGAACGATGTCTCGCTCCTCCTCGACCTCGTCCAGATCTTCCTGGAGCCTCGAACGAAGTTCCTCCAGTTCCGTTGTGGTCTTGGCAGCAAGATCGTCCATCTTTGCCTCCCTGGAAAGGCGGTCGACATCACACCTATGAATATGGGAGAATTGCAATGTTGCAATATAGCGCAAAACCTCAGGCGCGTCCCCGCCGCATCGACGGCGGCGGTTCGGTTCCGCTATACTGGCGCAAAGAATACAAAAGCAGTTCGGTATTATTGGCAGCCGCGGGGGGTGCAACTCGATCTGTGCGTCCCGCCGGCGATCCAGGTTACCCTGCGACATCTCGGCAGAGGAGTTAGTAGAGATGGCCCCCAAGCCTCGTGACACCGTCGGCGCCGCTCTCGTAGTGGGTGGGGGGGTCGCCGGCATCCAGTGCTCCCTCGACCTCGCCGAAGGGGGCTACAGAGTCCATCTGGTCGAGAAGTCGCCCGCGCTCGGCGGCCACATGGCCCAATTGGACAAGACCTTTCCCACCAATGACTGCTCCATGTGCACCTTGGCTCCCAAACTGGTGGAGGCGGGCCGCCACCTGGATATCGACATCCTGACCAATAGCGAATTGGTGGAACTGCAGGGCGAACCCGGCCATTTCACAGCCAAAGTCCACCACCACGCCCGGTTCGTCGATCCTGAGCTCTGCACGAGCTGTGGGGAGTGCATACCGGTGTGTCCGGTCAAGGTGCCCGACCCCTACAACGAGGAACTCGGCGAACGCAAGGCCATCTACAAGCTGTATCCCCAGGCCATCCCGAGCACGTACGCCGTCGACAAGAAGGGCTACGCTCCCTGCAAGAGCAACTGCCCGGTGGAAACATCGGCGCAGGGCTACATCGCCCTCATCGCCGAGGGCCGCTTTGCCGACGCCTATCGGGTCGCGTCCGAGCCGAACCCTTTCCCCTCCGTGTGCGGACGGGTCTGTGCGCATCCTTGCGAGACGGCGTGCACCCGGGGGTCGGTCGACGAGGCCATCTCCATCGCCGGTCTCAAGCGCTTCGCCTGCGATCACGGCGCCCCGGCGGACCTGCCCGAGAAGATTCCGGTGGCGTACGAGGAGAAGGTGGCGATTGTCGGGGGCGGCCCGGCCGGGCTGAGCTGTGCCCGGGACCTGGCTCAGTACGGTTACGCCACCACCGTGTTCGAAGCGCTGCCCGTGGCCGGGGGGATGCTGCGCGTAGGCATCCCCGATCACCGTATGCCCCCCGACGTACTGCAGAAGGAGATCGATCGCATCTGCGCCCTGGGCGTCGACCTGCACCTTAACCAGCGCTGCGGGGTGGACTTCACGGTGGACGGTCTCCTAGCCGACGGATACTCAGCCGTCTTCCTGGCTCCCGGTCTTCACACCAGCGCGCCGTCTCCGGTAAGGGGCGACGACCTGGAAGGCTGCCTCACGGCGGTCGAGTTCCTGCGTGCGCTCAACCTGGGCGAGCCCCTTCCGGTTGGCGACCGGGTGGTGGTTATCGGAGGCGGCGACGTGGCCTTCGACACCGCCCGGTCTGCCTCTCGCCTCACCTCGGTGAACGGCCGGGCACCGGAGGTCACCATCGCCTACCGCCGTACTCGTGAAGAGATGCCGGCCTCCCGGGAGGAGATAGAGGAGGGGCTGGACGAAGAGGTGAGCCTCGAGTACCTCGTCATCCCCGATGAGATCATCGGTAGCGATGGAAGAGTGAGCGCCATCAGGCTACAGCGCTGCGAGCTGGGGGAGCCCGACGAGAAGGGCCGGCGCAGGCCGGAGCCCATTCCCGGCGATTTCTTCGAGATTGCCTGCGATACGGTGATCTTCTCCGTAGGCCAGGCCATCGTCTCCGACTTCGCCGCCGGGCTGGACGATGTGGCCGTCGAGGGCAACCTGGTGCGGACGGACGACGCCACGCTTGCCACCGGGCGGCAGGGCGTGTTCGCGGGTGGCGACGCGTCTCCCAAGGGCCCGTTGACGGCCATCGAGGCCATCGCCGCAGGGCGCAAGGGTGCTGCGAACATACACAACTACCTGCGGGGCGAGCAACTCGTGAGTCTGTGGGCCGACTCGCTTCCCGAAGCCCGGCCCGACGAGAAGGAATTGGCCGAGGTCGCCACCACTCCGCGCGTGTCCATGCCCGAGCACCCCGGGTCGGAGCGGCGGCGCAGCTGGGTGGAGGTGCGCAAGGGGTACACGGAGGAACAGGCGATGGCGGAGGCCAAACGCTGCCTTCAGTGTGCGGTGTGCTCCGAGTGCATGGAATGCGCCCGCATTTGCCCGCCAAAAGCCCTGTTGCACGGGGAGCGCGACACTGATGTAGACCTCGAAGTGGGTGCGGTGGTTCTGGCCACCGGTTTCGACGCATACGATCCGGGTCCCAGGGGCGAGTACGGGTACCGGCGCTATCCAAACGTCCTTACGGCGCTGGAGTACGAGCGCATGTTGAGCGCCTCCGGTCCCACCATCGGGGACGTGAAGCGGCCCAGCGATGGAGCGCATCCGCACAAGGTGGCTTTCATCCAGTGCGTGGGCTCGCGGGACCAGGCGCACGACTACTGCTCCAGCGTGTGCTGCATCTACGCCAACAAGCAGGCGATGCTGACCATAGACCACGTGCCGGAGTGCCAGCCCGAGGTGTTCATCATGGACATGCGGGCCCAGGGCAAGGGCTTCGACGCCTTCTACCAGCGAGCCGTGGAGCGCGGGGTGAGCTTCATCCGCTCCCGTCCCTCGAACATCAAGGAAGATCCACTCACCAAGGACCTTCTCATCACCTGGGAAGACGAGAACGGGAAGCTGCACCAGAGCCGCTACGACATGGTGGTGCTCTCGGTGGGCCTGGAGCCCGCCCGCAAAGGGCAAGAGGCCGCCGGCCGGCTGGGCATCGCGCTCAACAGGCACGGTTTCTGCGAACTCAAGGAGTTCGACCCTCTGGAGACCACTCGCGAGGGTGTCTACGTGGTGGGTCCGTTCAGCGAGCCCAAGGACATCCCCGACTCGGTGGCCCAGGGTTCAGCCGCCGCCGCCCGAGTGATGACCGACCTGGCCGACAGCCGGGGGACGCTCACCGTGGATGCCGTGTATCCGCCGGAGCGCGACGTGGAGGGAGAAGAGCCGCGGGTGGGGGTCTTCGTCTGCCACTGTGGCAGCAACATCGCGGGGACCATCGACGTGGGAGACGTGGCCGACTACGCCACCACGCTTCCGTGTGTAGAGTGCGCGGAGCACCCGATGTTCGCCTGCTCCCCGGATGGCCTCGAGCTCATCAAGAAGCAGGTGGAGGAACACAACCTCAACCGCGTGGTGGTGGCCAGTTGCACGCCCCGCACTCACGAGCCGATCTTCCAGAACACCTTGCGTGAAGCCGGTCTGAACCCCTTCCTCTTCGAGATGGCCAACATCCGCGACCAGGCGAGCTGGGTGCACAAGAAGGAACCGGCGAAAGCCACCGACAAGGCCCGGGATCTGATTCGGATGAGCGTAGCGCGCGCCCGACTGCTCGAGCCCCTCTCCAAGATAGACGTTCCCCTTACTCACGCGGCGTTGATCATCGGCGGCGGCATCGCCGGCATGACCGCGGCCGGAACTCTAGGAGAGATGGGCTTCGAGGTGCACGTGGTGGAACAGGCTCCTCAGCTCGGGGGCCGCGTGCTGAACGTGGGCAGGACCATCCGCGGTAACGATCCCCGGGAGGTGGTGGCCCGCCTCGAGCAGCGTCTGCTCGACAACCCCAACGTCCACATCTATCTCGAATCCGAGCTGGTGGACTTCGCCGGTTTCGTGGGCAACTTCTCGGGAGTCATCCAGGACAGGGACGGCAAGCGAACCACCGTGGAGCACGGGGTGGTCATCGTGGCGACCGGTGCGACGGAGACGAGGCCCGATCTGTACGGACTGGGCCGCCGCCCGGAAGTCATCACCGAGATGGACCTGGAGCACATGCTGAAGGACGACGACCCGAGGCTGGCGGCGGCCAGGTCCGTGGGCTTCATACTATGCGCCGGTTCCCTCGAAGGCGATCACCCGTACTGCTCGCGCACATGCTGTCAGCAAGGGGTGAAGAACGCGATCGAGCTCAAGGAACGGGACCCGAGCCGGCCGGTATACGTGTGGTTCAAAGAGATGCGCACCTTCGGCCTGCTCGAGCGGCACTACACGCAGGCCCGCGACCTGGGGGTCGTCTTCACCCGCTACGGGAATGGGAACAGGCCCGAGGTGAGCACCGACGGGCCGCTGACGGTGAGCTACCGGGAGACCTCGCTCAACCGGGACGTCACGCTGCCTCTTGACCTGCTGGTGCTGGCCACGCCTTCAGTGGCGGCGGAGGGAAGTGTAAGGCTGAGCCGGTTGCTCAAGGTCCCGCTGATGCGCGACAGCTTCTACCAGGAGGCACACGTCAAGCTCCGGCCCGTCGACTGCGCGTCCGAAGGCATTTTCATCTGCGGCGCTGCCCACTACCCCAAGAGCATCGACGAGACCATCAGCCAGGCGTACGCGGCCGCCGGCCGGGCTGCCGCGATGCTGGCGAAGCCGGCCCTCAAGGCGGGAGGAGTCGTTGCCGAGGTGGACCAGGACAAGTGTGCCGCCTGTCTCACCTGTGTTCGGGTGTGCCCCTACAGCGTGCCCGTGATCGATCAGGAGGCCAAGAAGGCCGTGATCGCAGCGGCAGCCTGCCAGGGCTGCGGGGTGTGCGTGAGCGAATGCCCGGTCAAAGCGATCACCCTGCATCACTATACCGACGCCCAGATCCTGGCCAAGGAAGAGGCGCTCTTCGTGGAGGTGAGCTGAGATGGCGGACGTCGCCGAACAGCCTCAGGCCGAGCAGGTTGTTTCGCAGCCCATCGATCCGGACTTCCAGCCTGAGATCATCGTGTTCGCCTGCCACTACTGCGCCTATGCCGCAGCCGACTTGGCGGGGGTCATGCGCCTCGACTATCCCAGCAACATCCGGATCATAAAGCTCCCCTGCACGGGGAAGCTCGAGGTCATCCATCTGCTCCGCGCCCTCGAAGCCGGCGCCGACGGCGTATATGCAGCCGGGTGCATGGAAGGCGAGTGCCACTTTCTGAAGGGCAATCTGTGGGCCCGCAAGCGGGTGGAGCACGTGAAACGACTGCTCGTCGAATTGGGCATAGAGCCCGAGAGGGTCGAGATGTACAACATGTCTTCGGCGATGGGCGCGAGGTTCGCTGAGGTCGCCACCGAGTTCACCGAGCGCATCAAACAGCTCGGTCCCAACCCGGCGAAACGCGCGGGAGTGGATCCCCACGAGGCCGCACGGGAAGCCCTGGGAACCATAGCCATGCCTGAAGACGCCATGCCCGGAGAAGTCATGCCCGAGGAAGGACCATCCGAATGATCACTGCCGAACGCAAACCCTTCGATGAGATCGTCTCGCTCATAGGGGACAAAAAGAAAGTGCTGGTGGCCGGCTGCGACACGTGCGTCGCCATCTGTCTGACCGGAGGGGAGAAGGAGGCCGAGATCCTCGCCAGCGAGTTGCGGATGAAGGCCGCGCAGGAAGGCCGGGACGTGGAAGTCGAGCACACCTCGGCCATCCGCCAGTGCGAGTGGGAGTACCTCGATCTGATAGCGGAGAAGGTGGAGGCCGCCGACATCGTGGTGAGTATGGCCTGCGGGATCGGCATACAGAGCATGGCGGAGAAGTTCGCGCCCAGGCTCGTGGTGCCGGGCGTCAACACCAACATGCTCGGGATGCCTCAGGAGCACGCGGTCTGGTTGGAGCGGTGCGGCGCCTGCGGCGAGTGTGTGATCGGCGAGACGGCGGGAATCTGCCCGGTGGTGCGTTGCAGCAAGAGCCTGATGAACGGCCCGTGCGGCGGATCTCACGAGGGCAAGTGCGAGGTCACCACGCCGGAGAAAGAGGACATCGACTGCGCCTGGCATCTCATCTGGGAGCGGCTCAAGGCGCAGGGCCGGGAAGAGCTGTTCTTCGTACAGCGGCCACCGAAGGACTGGAGCAAGAGCAACTCCGGCGGGCCACGCAAGATGGTGCGGGAGGAGGCGAGGCCGGTATGAGCACGCCCGAGATCCAGGCGTCCAACGAGGCGCAGGCGCCTGCTCCCGGCCAGGCGCCCGCCTTCAAAGCCGGCAGCAACCTTGAGAAGATTCTCAGCGAGGGCCGTTTCGCCGTCACCGGAGAGTGCGGTCCGCCGAAGAGCGCCGATGGAAGCGTGATCGCCGGCAAGGCCCAGCTTCTCAAAGGCTATGTGGATGCCGTCAACATCACCGACAACCAGACCGCTGTGGTCCGCGTGTGCTCCATGGCTTCGGCCTTCACGGCCCAGCAGAACGGTGTCGAGGCCATCATGCAGATGACCTGCCGGGACCGCAACCGACTGGCCATGCAGGCCGACATCCTCGGTGCGTCCACCCTCGGCGTCAAGAACATCCTCTGTCTCACCGGCGACCACATGAGCTTCGGCAACCACCCCAGCGCGAAGGGCGTACACGATCTCGATGCGATCAACCTGATCAAGATGTACAAGGATATGCGGGACGAGAAGAAGTTCCAGTCGGGCGAGGAGATGGCGGTGGCGCCACCCCTCTATATAGGCTGCGCCGAGAACCCGTTCGGCGACCCGTTCGAGATCAGGGCCCTGCGGCTGAAGAAGAAGATCGAGGCCGGCGCCGATTTCGTCCAGACCCAGTGCATCTTCAACATCCCCAAGTTCAAGAAGTGGATGGAGGAGGTGCGCGCTCTCGGCCTGCACAAGGAGATCAAGATCCTTGCGGGCATCACTCCCATCAAGGGGGCCGGCATGGCCAACTACATGAGGAAGTTCGTGCCGGGGATGGACGTGCCCCAAGAGATTGTCGACCGCATCGCGGGGCAGGAGAAGGGCGCTCCGCAGCAGGCCGAAGGCAAGAAGCTTGCCGTGGAGATGATCAAGGGACTGGCCGAGGTCGAGGGGGTCGCCGGCGTGCACATCATGGCGGTCGAGTGGGAACCTGCCGTCCCCGAGATCGTCGACGCAGCGGGGCTTCTGCCTCGTCCCGTCGTGGCATAGGAGGAGCGCGATGGCCACTACCACCAACGCCACCTGCATTTCCCGTCCCGGTCTAGCCGAGACCGTGGGAAAGGGCTGCGGAGCGAACGTCTGTAAGTGCTACCAGTGCAAGAAATGCAGCAATGGCTGTCCGGTCGCCGGCTACGCCGAGATGCATCCGGCCCAGATCATGCGGGCCATCCAGCTCGGCCAGGTGGATCTGGCACTCGACGATAGGTTCATCTGGTTGTGTACGGGCTGTCAGACCTGCACCACGCGCTGCCCACAGGGCATCGACGTCGCGGCGGTGATGGACGAATTGCGTATCATCGCCCGCCGGGAGAACCGCATTCCCGCGGGAGCGGCGCTCGCCGACGTGCTGCGTCTCAACGCGGAGAGCATCAAACGGTGGGGCCGCCTGTACGAGGTCGAGCTCATGACTCGGGCCATGCTGCGCCGTCCGAGGGACATGGCCGGCTACGTGCCCATCGGCACGAAGATGCTGACCAAGCGCAAGATCCGTTTTCTTCCCGAGCGGGGCGACAGACCGGCGATGAAGCGGATGGTGACCGAGAGCGAGAACATCATGCGAGAGAATCCCACTCCACTCGAGGAAGGACGGAAGCGCGGCTCCTCAAGCCCCGGCCCGGCCGGGCCGGGCCCAGAGAGGGGAGGGAAGTATAGCTGTGACTAAGGAGCTGGCATACTACCCCGGTTGCTCATTGCACGGCTCGGCGGGCGAACTCGACTCGAGCTTCAAGGCCACCGCGGCCGCTTTGGATATCACCCTCACCGAGATCCCCGATTGGAGTTGCTGCGGCAACACGGCCATCCATTCTTCGAACCGGCTGCTTGCAGCGGCCCTCCCCACCCACGAGCTGGCCAAGGTGGAGCAGGACATGGGGCTGGATGCGGTCGCGGTGCCGTGCGCCGGGTGCTTCAGCCGCTTCGCCGTGGGCAACCATGAGTCGCAGGAACCGGAGAAGGACGAGTTGATCGCGGCTGTGGTCGGTCGCCGGTATCACGGTTCGGTCGGCGTTCACAACCTGGTTGATGTCTATCACGACGACGTGGGTCTCGAGGCCCTCAAGGCCAGAGTCACCCGGCCGTTCGCGGGGCTGAGAGTGGCCTGCTACTACGGCTGTCTGCTCACCCGCCCGCCGAAAGCCACCCTGGCCGAGGACCCGGAGTATCCCACCCATATGGACGAGGTAGTCGAGGCTCTGGGGTGCGAGGCGGTCGAATGGAACGCGAAGACCGACTGTTGCGGCTCGGGGCTGGCCCTGTCGGAAGTGGACATGGTGGTGGAGATGATCTACCGGATCCTGCACGATGCGCGTCTGTGCGGGGCGGAGGCCATCGCCGTGGCCTGTCCCTTGTGCCAGGTCAATCTGGACAGCACTCAGGAGCGCATCGCCAAGGTCCACCCGGGGTGGGAGCCTTTGCCGATCATCTACCTCAGCCAGCTCGTCGGCCGGGCCGTTGAGGTGGAGGAGTCGAAACTGGACTTGAAGAAACTCATCGTCGATCCGACGGCGGTGATGGCTTAGATCTCTTTCCGGTCAGCCTCGCCCGCACAGTCTCCCCTCGCCCGTAGCTCGCCGCGGGGCGGCGGACGACGGTGCGCGTGCGCATCGATCGCGGGGCGTACGCGCGGCGGCGCTATGATGGCAGTGGTCGACATGCGAGGAGGGGCAGTCATGAAGACCGTGCTGACCGATATGGCCATTCCCAAGGTGCTCGCCACTCGGGCGGTTGGTGCCATCTCGAAGGGGGCATATCTTTCCCGTCTCAATCCTGCCCGGTTGGTAGAACTACCCGAGCCCCCACTTTCCGACCCCCGCTCCGTCCGCGTGCGCAACCGTCTCTCTCTCATCTGCGGCAGCGACCTGCACCTTCTCTACCTGGAGGCCGAGCCGGGCATCGCCATAGCCGCCCTGCCGAGCACCAAGCGTGTGTATCTGGGTCACGAGGTATGCGGCGAGGTGGTCGAGATCGGAGATCAGGTCACGTTCGTCGAGGTGGGAGATCGGGTGGCGCTCCGCTATCCGATACCCTCGTGCGTCACCCAGAACATCGAGCCGGTATGCCCGCGATGCGCGGAGGGCTCGTTCTTCTTGTGCGAGAACCAGGCTGCGGGCAAGGGGCAATTGCCGATCGGCGGCGGCTGGGGCGACCGGATGGTGGTACACGAGGCGCAACTCTACCAGGCCCCCGATTCGCTGAGTGACGAGGCCGTCGCGTTGCTCGAGCCGGTCGCCGTGGGGCTGCACGCTGTGACCCGGGCTCTCCCGCGTTCGGGCGAGAATGTGCTGGTGATCGGCGCCGGCATCGTGGGGATGAACGTCGTCCAAGCTCTGCGGGCTATGGCGCCGGACAGCTCGGTCGTGGTTCTCGCTCGGTATCCGTTCCAGGCCGACGCTCTCCTGGCACACGGTCTAGACCTGGTCCTCGACGATATCGTCGTGCGGGGTGACGGGTACGAGATCACTCGCCGGCGGACGGGCGCTCGCTACTACCAGGGGAGTTTCGGGTCCAGGATGCTGCTGGGCGGCTTCGATACCGTGTTCGATTGCGTCGGGACCAGTCGCACGTTGACCGGCGCCCTTCGTTGGACCCGCGCCGGAGGGACGGTGGTGACTGTCGGTATCCAGTACAAGATCTACAGAATCGATCTGAGTCCTCTCTACTACCAGGAGATCAAGCTACTCGGCACCTGGGGCTACGCCCAAGAGGAGTGGGACGGCGACCGCCTGGATGCCTTCGAGCTCGCGGCGCGACTGGTCGAAAGCGGGCAAGTGGGCCTGGATGGCCTCGTGACTCACCGGTTCCCACTCGACCGGTGGCGTGAGGCGGTGGCGGTCGCCGCTGACAAGAAGACGCACCGCTCGATCAAGGTAGCCCTGACTCTCTGAGAGGTCGGTCGAGCGCCGGAGACGTCTGCCGGTCGCTTCGCTGATGGTCGTCGTCTTTGCCGCCCCCACAGCCCTCGTGCCCTCCCATCCCCGGCAGCGCGGGCGGCCAGCTCTCGCCGTGCACCGAACTCACGCCTTCTCCATCTCGGACCGCTCGGTGGCCTTCTCTGGGCCCGCCGCCCCCAGGATGTAACTCCCCAGGCGCTTGAACTGGTCTTGGACGAGGAACAGGACCAGACAGTAGCCCCACACGATCCCCGCGTACTTCCATCCTATAGGCGACATCAAACCTCCGTAGACCGCGATGAAGGTCGCGACCACCTGGGTCCCGAGCACCGCGCCGAGAAGGATGTTCGCGGGGCGGACCGACCAGAAGGGGCCACGGGTACGGGCCGCGAACAGCGTCAGGTGCCCGCCGATGGAAAGGTTCAGGTACACGAGGGTCTGCACCACGTCGCTTGAGAGGCCGAGCAGACGGTCGCCGATGTAGAAGATGCCGAGCGAACGACCGACGGCAAAGAGCCCAAGAAAGGCGGCCAGTCCCACCACGAGGCGCATGTCCCAGGCTTCGGGCCTGTTGGAGTAGCGGACCTTGTCGTACGCGATGCTGAGGATCGCTCCGTCGTTGAGGATGGCGAGAAGTACGATCATGATCGCGGTCACCGGGTAGATATCGTTGACCACGATGGCGATCGTCAGGAAGATGAGGAGGGCCAACGTCTCGGCGATGCGATAGATGGCGTAGTTGACCATGCGCTGGAAGGTCTTGCGGCTCTCCCTGATGGCCTCCACGATCACGGAAAGGCCTGGGAGCAGCAGGACTATGGCCGCCGCTGCCCGGGCGGCGTCGGTCGCGCCTTCAACGGCGATTCCGGCGTTCGCCTGTTTCAGCGCGGGCGCGTCGTTGACGCCGTCGCCGGTCATGCCGACGATGTGGTTGTGACGCTGCAGCGACTGGACGATCATGTACTTGTGTTCCGGGAAGACCTGGGCGAAACCGTCTGCGTCCTCGACCCTCTTGGCCAGTTCCTCCGGCTGGTCCGAGAGCTCCTCGAGGCTCTCCGACTTGAGGATGGTCTCGCCCAACTCGAGTTGTTTGGCGATCTCGCGGGCGATAGCCAGCTGGTCTCCGGTCACCATCTTGACGGCGAGCCCCATGCCGATGGCCTCGTGCACGGTATCGAAGGAGTCCTCCCGCAACGGGTCGTAGAGCGGGATCACGCCCTGGAAGCTGTAGTCGCCGCCGTCTTCGGTACGGGCCACGCCCAGGGCCCGGAACCCTCGCTCGGCGAAGCCGGCGATGGCGTCATCGATGGCGCCGGAGTCTGAGGCGGCTTCTTTGTCGAGGGCGATGATCACTTGAGGTGCCCCCTTGACGGCCTTGAACCTCTGCCCGTCCGGGCCCTCCACTTCCGCTTCGCTCAGCTTGTGGACCGGGTCGAAAGGCGTGAAATGCACGAGCTTGTATTCTTTGAGCCGTTCGCGGTCGGTCACCGCCTTGAAGACCGCCTGGTCGATGGAATCCTGGTTGTCCTCCTCCGATGCGAGGGCGGCATAGAGAATGACGGCCTGAGCATCGGCCCGGTCTTTGTAGACGAAGGGATCGCCGGTGGTCAGACGATTCTGGGTGAGGGTGCCCGTCTTGTCGCAGCAGAGCACGTCGATGCCGGCCATCTCCTCGACGGAAGCGAGTTTCGTCACGATCGCCTTCTTGACGGCCAGGACCCGGGCGCCGAGCGCCATGGTGACCGAGAGGACGGCCGGCATCGCCACCGGCACAGCGGCGATGGTGAGCACCAGCACGAACTGCACGACCTCCAGCGCCTTGTTGCCCCGCAAGATGGAAACCGCGAGGATGACGGCGGCGAGGAGGAGAGCGACCGCTATCAAGTAGTTGGCTATCCGGATGACCGCCTGCTGGAAGTGGCTCCGTTCCTTGCCCGCCTCCTCCACCAACTGTACGGTCCGCCCGTAGAACGCGGACAGACCGGTCGCGTATACGACGGCATCGATCTGCCCCTGCCGGACGATCGAACCCGAGTATGCGACCTCGCCTTTCTCGCGGTCCACGGGGAGTGATTCGCCGGTGAGAGCCGACTGGTCGACCGATATCGGATCCCCGTCGAGCAGGCGAGCATCGGCCGGCACTATGGCTCCGATATGAAGCCGGACAAGGTCTCCCGGCACCAACTCCCGGGCCGCGATCTCCGTCCAGTGGCCCTCTCTCTTGACCGAGGCTTTCACCGCCAACTGCCGCTTGAGGGCGGCCACGGCGTTGCTGGCCTGATGCTCTTCACTGAAGCCGACGAGTCCGTTCATGATGAGAAGAGCCAGGATCACCCCCACGTCCGGCCAGTGTTGTAGGTATCCGGACAGCGCGGCCGCGATCTCGATCATGACGGGGATCGGCCCCCAGAAGTAGGACAGGAACTCGAGTACGGGACTGTGCCGCTTCTCCGGGATCTCGTTGTAGCCGTATTTCTCCAGGCGTTCCCGCACCTGAGAAGCGTCCAGCCCGTCCGGCGAGAACTGCAGCTGGTCGAGCAGGTCCTCGAGGGGCATCGTGGCCTTATCCGGCTGCTTGGCCTTCTTCGCCGGTGCGTCCTCCTTTGCCGGTGTGCCCTCCGTCGTCCCCGGTGCACGTTGCCCAGGGTGCCCGTTTTCCTTCGCAGGGGTGTGCTGCTCTTCGCGCGGCGAGATCTCCATATCACCCTTATGCCTACGGCGAGGAGAGCCAAAACAAACGGGGCGGTGCAGACGTTGATCGGCTCCGCACGGGATGGTTGCGGTCGCCGGCGTTCTCCCCGCAGGTACCGGCTCTGCTCGATCCCCGGGATCATCCAATGAAGGCTGCCCGCCCGCCCGTCTCTCGCCAAACGGAAGGGGCCACCATCCTATCTATAGGACAGATGGACACTCCAGAGGCAGTATCACTATGGTCTCGCGCCAACAATCAGCGGAAGCGGGTGTCAGAGATTGGACAATTGTACATATCCGACCCCGCCTGTCCATGTGTAGATTCTGTCAGGACAGCGTTTGGCAAAGTATCAGCGGTTTCGAAAGAGAGGTGATCATGGATCCGCAAACAGCGGTCGACGCCGCAGCGGCCGTCCAGAACAACTTGAACATCGTCTGGACCAGCGTGGCCGCGTTCCTCGTCTTTTTCATGCAGGCGGGCTTCGCCATGGTGGAGGCAGGTTTCACCCGAGCGAAGAACGCAGTCAACATCATCATGAAGAACCTCATGGACTTCGGTCTGGGCAGTTTGGCGTACTACGCAGTCGGGTTCGGTCTGATGTTCGGTGTTTCCAACGGCTTCTTCGGTACCAGCGGTTTCGCCCTCAGTGGTGCCGACTGGTCGGGAGGCGAGTGGAACTTCACGTTCCTCATGTTCCAGACGGTGTTCGCCGCCACGGCGGCCACTATCGTCTCCGGTGCCATGGCGGAGCGGACGAAATTCGTTGGTTACCTCATCTACAGCGTGGTCATCAGCGCCTTCATCTATCCGGTCTTCGGTTCCTGGGCGTGGGGCAGTCTGGGCAGCGGCGACGGGTGGCTGGAGAACCTGGGCTTCATCGACTTCGCCGGGTCGACCGTCGTGCACTCGATCGGTGGGTGGCTCGCTCTGGCGGGAGCCATCGTGCTCGGTCCCCGCATCGGCAAGTACGGCCCAGACGGCAAACCCAAGGCCATCCCCGGCCACAACATCACCTTGGCCGCGCTCGGCGTGTTCATTCTCTGGTTCGGCTGGTTCGGGTTCAACTCGGGCAGCACCACGGCCGGCGTTCCCGAGATCGGCCGCATCGCCGTCACCACCAACCTGGCCGCGGCCGCCGGAGCCACGGTCAGCATGATCGTGTCCTGGATGTTCGGTAAGAAGCCCGACGTATCGATGACCCTGAACGGCGCGCTGGCCGGGCTCGTGGCCATCACCGCCGGTTGCTTCTCGGTCTCCGGTTGGAGCGCCATCGTTATCGGGGCCATCGCCGGTGCCCTCGTAGTGCTCAGCGTGCAGTTCTTCGACAGGATCAAGATCGACGACCCGGTGGGCGCCATCAGCGTCCACGGTGTCTGCGGCGCCTGGGGTACTCTGGCCGTTGGCTTCTTCGCCATCGACGGCGGCCTCTTCTATGGGGGCGGGGCCCATCAGTTGGGCGTTCAGGCCCTGGGGATCGTCACCGCTTTCGCTTGGGCGTTCATCCTCGGCATGGGCCTGTTCCTGGCCATCAAGCACACCATCGGACTCCGGGTATCCCGCACTGAGGAACTCCGCGGGCTCGACGTCGGCGAACACGGCATGGAAGCGTACAGCGGCTTCCAGATCTTCACGACCCACTAGGGGCGGAAAGGAGGGATAACGATGAAACTGGTCATTGCCTATATCCAGCCGGAGAAACTCGAAGACGTGAAGCAGACGCTGTTCGAGAGGGGCATCACCAAGATGTCGGTGACAAACTCTCTGGGCTGCGGCCAGCAGATGGGCTATCAGGAGACCTACCGCCTCGTGAAGATGGAGATAAACCTCCTGAAGAAGACCCGCCTGGAGATCGCGGTGAACGACGAGTTTCTCGAGCCGACAATCGAAGGCATCATCGCCGGTGCGAGGACGGGCGAGATCGGCGACGGCAAGATCTTCATACAGGATCTGGTGGACTGCATCCGCATCAGGACCGGTGAGCGCGGCGGGGAGGCCATTGGGTAGGCGCCCCGCCAGCCACTCCCCGGCAGGCGAGTATCCGCATAGCAGGCGCCCCGGCCGACCAATGTCGGCCGGGGCGCCTGCCTGCAGAGCCATGAAGTGGGGGGTCTAGTTGTGCCTGAGCCCGCCGTCCACCAGGATCGTCTGTCCGGTCATGAAATCGCTGTCGGGCGAGGCGAGGAAGAACGCGGGTCCTGCCAGGTCGTCCGCCACCTCGTGCCGCATCGGCAGGCATTGGCCCTTGAGCACGTCGTCCCAGTGTTCCTTGGCGCCGGCTGCCTGCTCCATGTTGGCTTCGGTGAGAGTGAA
The DNA here is from genome assembly GCA_964631965.1 of uncultured Gaiellales bacterium. GTDB lineage: Bacteria > Actinomycetota > Thermoleophilia > RBG-16-64-13 > RBG-16-64-13 > CAIQPS01. The sequence continues at coordinate 4,868 of CAZWAR010000052.1, read as the reverse complement.
GCCGGGGGCTATGGCATTCACTCGGATGCCCTCCGGCCCCAGTTCACGGGCCAGCGCCCTCGTGAAACCGATGATGCCGCCCTTGCTGGACACATAGTGGATGAAGCCCGGCACTCCCTCCCAGAAGGTGGTGGACGTCATGTTGATGATCTTCCCGTAGCCGGATGGCTTCATATACGGGTAGACGGCTTGGGCGCAGAACCACATGCCGCGCAGGTTCACATCCATGAGATAGTCCCAGTCCTCCACCTTCCATTCATTGAAGGGGCGAAAGCCCTGTTTGGAGAGGACTCCCCGGAAGGCGGCGGCGTTGTTCACCAGTACGTCGATGCGTCCGCCATAGGTATCGGCGAGCAGCTTGGCGGCGGCGTGGCACTTGTCGAGGTCGGTGATGTCGGAGGCGATGGGGATGGCCTCGCCGCCGGCCGACGCGATCTCCCCGGCCACCGACTCGGCCCCCGGGGCGTCGATGTCGAGCACGCCGACCTTCGCTCCTTCCAATGCGAAACGCAAGGCGATGGACCGGCCGATGCTGTTGACGCCCCCGCCGCCGGTGATGAGCACCACCCTATCCTTCAAACGAAGCGCCTCGGGCTTGAAATCCATTTCCCCTCCAATCTCACGGACGGTACGTACGGGTTGGCCGCTTGTCCCAGTCGCCGCGCCTACAGGGCGAAGTCGGGCAGCTTTCTGGGCACGGGAGTGTTCCTGAGCGTTACGTAGCGGGGGAGACCGTTCTCGTACGGCGGATAGTCCTCACCCTGGATGAGTGGGGCCAGGTACTCGCGGCACGCTGCGGTGATGCCGAAGCCATCCTCGGTGATGAAGCCGGGAGGCATGAACTTCTCCACGTTCGCGACCTCCGAAAGGGGAGCAGAGCCGACCTCCCACACATAGGGACTGCTCGACTTCCGCACGATGGTGGGCATCACCGAGTTCTGACCGGCCACAGCGAACTCGACCGCTGCCCGGCCCATGGCGTAGGCCTGATCCACGTCCGTCTTCGAAGCGATGTGGCGAGCGGCGCGCTGCAGATAGTCCGCCACTCCCCAGTGATACTTCAGCCCGAGACCTTCCCGAATGATGTTGGCCACCACCGGCGCGACGCCGCCCAACTGGGCGTGCCCAAAAGCGTCCTTGAGCCCCTGGTCGGCGAGGAAGGTCCCGTCGGGGTTCTTGGCCCCCTCGGAGACCACCACGGTGCAGTAGCCAGCCGTGTCCACGAGCGATTTGACCCTGGCGAGGAACTTCTCCCGGTCGAACGCGATCTCCGGGAACAGGATGACGATCGGGATGGGGGTGGCCGCGTCCGAGGCGAGGCCGCCGGCCGCGGCGATCCACCCGGCGTGGCGTCCCATTACCTCGAGAATGAATACCTTCGTCGATGTTTTCGCCATGGAGCGGACGTCGAAGCTGGCTTCCCGGATGGACACGGCGATGTACTTGGCGACGGATCCGAACCCCGGACAGGTGTCGGTGATCGGGAGGTCGTTGTCCACCGTCTTAGGGATGTGGATGGCGCGGACGTCGGCTCCCATCTTCCCGGCGAGCTGCGAGACCTTCAGGCAGGTGTCGGCGGAGTCGCCGCCTCCGTTGTAGAAGAAGTAGCCTATGTCGTGGGCCCTGAAGACCTCCATGAGCCGCTCGTACTCGCGTGGGTCCTTGTCGATACTCCTGAGCTTGTAGCGGGCGGATCCGAAGGCGCCCGACGGAGTGTGGCGGAGGGCGGCGATGGCTTCGTCGGTTTCGTGGCTGGTGTCGATCAGGTCCTCGGTGAGCGCCCCGATGATGCCATTGCGGCCGGCGAACACGGTACCGATGGCGTCGCCGTGCTTGCGGGCGGTCTCGATGACTCCGCAGGCGGATGCGTTGATGACGGCGGTGACTCCGCCGGATTGGGCATAGAAGGCGTTTCGTGCCATGGCCGCCTGCTCCTGTTGCGTGGTTGCCGGACGACGCCGTCGCTCGTCCCGGGGGGATGGGGCCTTGACGGCTGAGTCTATCCTACCCAAAGCCCCTCTTCAGGGACACCCGGCAGGCCGAGTGCCGTCAGCGGACTCCTGGGTATCTCTCTCCCATGGGCACCGCCGCACAGTTACTCCAGACCTACGGACTGATCGCCGTCGGCCTCCTGATTTTCCTAGAGGATTTTGGGGTGCCGGTTCCCGGCGAGACCATCCTCATCGCCGCGTCCATCACCGCCAGCCAGGGCGGTCTGAGCATCCTCCTGGTGGCGCTCGTTGCCGTTGTCGCCGCCGTCGCCGGCGACAACGTGGGTTGGGTCATCGGTCACTTCGGTGGCCGACGCGCTCTCTATGCGCTGTCGTGCCGGGTACGTGTCCGCGGCCATTACATACTCGCACCGTCCCGGCTTCGCTGGGCCGAGGGTTTCTTTCAGCGCCACGGTGCCTGGATCATCACGGTCGCGCGTTTCTTCGACGTTCTTCGGCAGGCCAACGGCCTCGTGGCCGGCGCACTGGCGGTCCGCTGGCTGGTGTTCTTCGCATTCAACGTGGCAGGCGCCCTGCTGTGGGTGGGGGCCTGGGCGAGCATCGGGTACTTCCTGGGATCCGCAGTGGGCGCGAACTACATCGAGCGGCTCATCCTCTACGTGTTCGCGGCGCTCGTTGCGATAGCCATCGGCAGCTATCTGGTGCGCCGGCTGATCCGTCGGTTGCGGCACGCCACGACGATTGCGGCAACGCCCGAAGAGCAGGACCGCATTTGCCGGGAGGAGCGCGGAGAAGAAGAGACCGGCTGATCTCTGCGCTTACTCCACCTCGACCCGTGATGGCGCGAACGTGAAGTAAGCCACGACCCCGGACGCGAGTATCACTCCGCCGGCCACGATCAGGGAGAGGCTCACACCGCTGTGGACGGCGGCATACGCGGCGCCCACCACCTTCGTGACCACGTCCCCATACAATGCTTCGGCCTGCTTGGCGGCTTCCCCCGAGAACTGGCCGGTGAGCACCGCGTCGATGACGATCTTCCTGAACTCCTCCGGGACGTCCAGTTGGATCAGCCGGGTGGTGAGGAAATCGATGAGCTTCGTGTTGAACAGGGAGCCGAGCGCGGCCACGCCGATGACCGTGCCGACCTCCCGCGCGGTCGTCGTGGCCGAGGCCGCCATGCCGGAGTGGCGGGCGGGTAGGGCCGAGAGAGCCACGGACGTGATGGGTACCACAGCGATGCCGAAGCCGACGCCGGCCAGCAGCAGCGAGCAGACCATTGGCAGGGAGGTGACGTCGCCGCTCAGCGCCAGATCGGTGAAGAGCACTCCGGCTCCCGCGCAGAAACACCCGACGGCCACCGGTACTCGGGGCCCAGATTCCGCCACCCAGCGACCGGCTATGGCAGACGCCACGATCATCCCCAATGCCATCGGGACGAACAGCGCCGCAGTACGGTATGCGGTGTAGCCGAGTACGACCTGGAGATAGAGGGCGGTCAGGAAGAAGATCGAGAACACCCCGAAATAGGTGGCGAAGGCGACGGCCAACGATCCGCCGAACGCCGGCTTGCGCACGTAGCGCATATTCACCATGGGGGCTTCCACCCTGGTCTCCACGAAGCTCCACAGTCCCAGCGTCACGATGCCTACGGCGAACAGGGCGAGTACGTGCGGCGCCAGATAGCCTGAGCTCTCGCCGACGATGATGGCGAACACGATGGTGCCGAGTGCGATCGGACCGAGCACGAAACCGCCCCAGTCGAAGCGAGCCACCTCCGGGTCCGCGCTTTCCGGTACCCAACGGTGGGCGCCCAGGAGCGCCAGGAGGCCGACGGCCACGTTGAACCAGAGGATGGCCGGCCAGCCCCCAAGGCCCACGAGGATGCCCCCGATGACCGGGCCCATCGCCAGCGCCAGCCCGGCGACGGCGGCCCAGATCCCCAGGGCCCGCGCCCGGTCGCGCTTTTCTGGGTAGAGGTGGCGGAGGATGGACAAGGTCCCGGGCTCACAAGCGGCGGCACCAACCCCCATGATGCCCCGGGCGGCGATGAGGGTGGCGGTGTTTGGGGCAAGGGCCCCGAAGATGGAGCCGGCCACGAAGACACCCAGGCCGGCGAGCATCACCTTGCGGCGACCGAGGCGATCGCCCAGACTGCCGAAAGCGAGCATGAGGGCCGCGAACAGCAGGGCGTAGGCGTTGACGATCCACTGCAGATCGGCGACGGTGGTGTGCAGCGTCTGCTGCAGGTCGTACAGCGCGACACTCATGATGGTGGTGTCGAGGAAGGTCAGAAAGAGGATGGTACTGAGGACTGTGAGCGCGACGCGGGACGCTCTCGTGCCCCGCGGCAGGATCGATTCGACCAGGCCCAAAGAGACTCCTCTCCTCCCCTACAAGACCGCAGTGCCACCAGCGGCCACAATATCAGTCGGTCTCATCCAGGTACAATGCATACCCGAATGACGCTTTCTGAGGCATATCGCACTCTGGGGCTCGGCGACGAAGCCACCCTCATAGATGTAAAGGCCGCTTATCGCCGGCGGGTGGCCGAGGTCCACCCCGATCAGGGCGGGACGGCCGCCGACTTCATCAGAGTCCGTGCCGCCTACGAGATCCTGACCGGTTTCCTACGGGATACCGCCCTTCGAGGGGCGACCGGCGGAGCCGCATCCGCCGGCCCGGAGGTCGGAGCCGACGAGCACGAGGTGCCGATCCCCGAAGACCTTCGCGTGGTCGTCGACCAGATCGTCCGGGATTTCCGAGAGCACCAGCGCTGGGCGGAGGCCGAGACCCTTCGGCAGCTCTCCGTGTTCGAGAAGCACATGACTCTGTATGTCCAGCGAGCGACACGGGCCGAATTGCGTGACTTCAGTGGTGCCTTCCGGACCTCGTGGAATGCAGTAATTGATGCAC
>CAZWAR010000051.1:0-21733 GCA_964631965.1 uncultured Gaiellales bacterium | reverse complement strand
GAGAGACGGACGTCCTCCCCGCCGAGCCGCACGGCGACCGACCCCTGGACCGGGCCGGCACAGACGTGCTCGGCTACGTCCCCGGCGGCCCTGCAAACGAGACCGATGTCTTCGCTCACGATCACCCCGCCGACAATATCGAGACCGATATCTTCATGAGATCCGGCCCGGCGAGATTGCCGGATATCGACTTCCTTTTGCTCAGCGAACGCCGGCTGATCCGGGGCATCCTTCACGACGAGAAGGTCTCCCTCATGGAGAGCGCCGACCGGGAACCAGAGGTCGAGGTTGCCGGGGCCGCCTCCGTGGCAATACGGCTTCCCCAGGCCTTGCGGAGGGACGGCGAGGACGAACGTTGGTCCTGGAACCCTCCGCGTCAACTGGATGCTCGGGCGGTGGCAAGAAGATGGCGCCCCTAGCGACTCAGCCACCTCAATGACTCTCTCCTCGAAGGCAGTTCAGGAGGCGGGCGGAACCGTGCGCATGCGCGCGAGAGCCTCGCCGAGAAGCGTCCGGTTGCAGCCGAAGTTGAGCCTGACGAACCCCGGCGCTCCGAACTCGGCCCCGTCGGAAAGCCCCACCCCCGCCTCCAGGAAGGCCCTGGCCGGAGCCGGGGCACCCAGGTCACGGGCGTCTATCCAAGCCAGATAGGTCGCCTCCACATGGGTGACCCTCAGGCCGGGCATGGAGCCGATCTCTGTCTCGACGAGGTCCCGGTTCCCCCGCAGATAGTCGAGGAGACCTTGGCGCCATGCTCCGCCGTGTTCGTACGCGGCCTCGGCTGCCACGTAGCCGAACAGGTTGACATGAGGGACGATGCCCTCCATCGCCCGCGAGAAGTCGCGGTGCAGTGTCGGGTCGGAGATGATAGCGAAGGAGCAATCCAAGCCGGGGATGTTGAAGGTCTTGCTGGGGGCCATCAGCGTGATTGTGCGGGCAGCGACCTCCGGGCCCAGCGCGGCCAGGGGCATGTGAGTTCGGTCCTCGTCGAGCACCAGCCCTGCGTGAACCTCATCGGAGCAGACGACGAGGTCGTGACGCAAGGCGATCTCGGCGAGCGCCTCCAGTTCCTGTCGCGACCAGGCTCGTCCCACGGGATTGTGTGGCGAGCAGAGCAGCAGCAGCCGGCTCCGCGGCGTGAGCGCCTGCTCGAGTGCGGCCAGGTCCATCTCCCAGCGCGTGACCCCGCCACCCGCAGGCACGAGGGGGACCCGCACCACCGAGCGCTGCACGTGTCCCGGGGCGGTGAGAAACGGCGGGTAGATGGGCACGAAGGAGAGTACCTCGTCCCCGGGGACCCCCACTGCCCGGCAGACCACGTTGAGGCCGGAAACGAGCCCGGGGAGCCAGACCAGCCACGCGGGTTCCACATCCCATGAGTGTTCCCCAGCGAGCGAGCCGAGGACAGCCGCCTCCAGCTGTGGCGAAGCGTGTGTGTAACCGAAGATCCCGTGGTCCACCCGCCGGCGCAGGGCCTCGATCACCGCTGGAGGCGACGGGAAGTCCATATCGGCCACCCAGAGTGGGATGACGTCGCGTCCTTCGTAGCGATCCCATTTGAGACTGCCGGTTCCTCGGCGGTCGACGACTGAGTCGAAATCGAACCCGACTTCGCTCGACGGGCCCGCCGGAGGTTGGGTCGCGGAAGGCGGAGGGGTCTCGTTCATTGCTTCATTGTAGTGGGTACGAGTTGAACATGAACATTGAAAAGATAGCCACGTGCGTCACTTGCGGTGGTCCGGCGCTCACCACCCAGCAGTTCTTGAGAGCGGCCAAGCAACTGGGCTTCTCCGTGGACAGAGTGACCGGCGCGGCCGACTATCACACCTTCCCGCCGGTGATCTCCTCACCGCTGAGTCTGCCCCAGACCGAAGCTGAGAAACAGGTCGAGTACAACCTCGTCCACGGACGCCGTGGGTTCGTCTGTCTCGCGTGCGGCACCATCCACTGCGCCTCGTGCTTGACGGGTTCCCCGCGATCGCCTGTGACCGGTGGGCCGAGTTGCCCCTCCTGCGCCCAGGGACCGCACGAGTCGCTGGAAGGCTAGCGGGCGGCCGCAGAAGGACCTTCGTTCAGGCCATCGCCTCACGAACGGCGTCGACGATCGCCCGCTTGTCGGGAAGCGCGAACCGCTCGAGGGGCGGACTGAACGGGATGGGCACGTCGAGCGCGTTGACCCGGACAGGGGCCCCTTTCATCCGGGCGAAGGTCGCCCTGTCGGAAGTGGCCAGCGCGAGGATCTCCGCGGCCGCGCCGCAGGTCTGGCAGGCCTCGTCCACCACCACCAGGCGGCCTGTCTTCCGCACCGATTCCAGAATGATACCGGTGTCGAGCGGCACCAGCGTCCGAGGATCGATCACCTCTACTGAGATGCCTTCCTCCGCCAGCTCTTCGGCGGCCGCCAGGGCTTCATGCGCCATCTTCGACAGCCCGACCACTGTCACGTCGATGCCCTTCCTCCGCACGGCCGCTTCGCCGAACGGCACGAAGTACTCCTCCTCGGGCACCTCACCCCTCATCCCTCCGAATGTGATGTGCTCGAAGGCGATAACGGGGTTGTCGTCGCGCAGGGCCGTCTTGAACAGCCCCTTTGCGTCGTATGGCGTGGAGGGCAGGATGATCTTGAGGCCTGGAGAGTTCATAAACATGGGGTAGGGAGTCACGGAATGCTCGGCCGCCGCTGCAATGCCTCCGCCGATGGTCATGCGATAGAGGACCGGGAAGCGGGCCTGTCCGCCGAACATGTAGGTGATCTTGGCCGCGTGGTTCATCAACTGGTCCATCGCTACGAACGCGAAAGTGGCCATGCGGATGTTCGCCACCGAGCGGAAACCGGAGCCGGCCAGTCCTATGGCGGCGCCTACGAACGAGTTCTCCGCCACCGGGGTGACCCGGATGCGCTCCTCACCGAACTCCTCTTCCAGTTCCCGGTGCAGGTCGGTGGCGAGGTGCACGGTGCGGGGGTTTCGGCGGAATTCCTCCTGGATGGCCTCCAGGATGGCTTGTTCGAACGTGATCTCTCTCATCGGGTCGCTCTCAGATGGAATAGACGTCGTCGAGGGCGTCTTGCGGCTCAGGATAGGGACTGTCGAGGGCGAATCTGTGCGCCGCCTCCACTTCAGCCAATGCCGCTGCGTCGATGCGCTCCACATCGGCGGGCGTCAGCGTCCCTTCGGCCAGCGCCTTGACCTCGAAGGCCAGCAGAGGGCAGCGCTTCTTCCAGGCCACCAGTTCCTCCTCGGGCCGCCAGTCCTCGAGATGATCGGAGAGGAAATGCTTGTGCCAGCGATAGGTGCGGCACTCGAGGAACCGCGGCCCCTCGCTCCGGCGCAAATCGGCGATGAGTTCGCCGGCGGCCACGTGGACCGCCTCCACATCGTTACCGTCGACCGCTCGGGTGGGGATGTGGTAGGCCTCCGGCATGCGGACGATGTCGCCGGCCGCGAGCGAGTATTCCTGGTGGGTATTGACCGCGTAGTGGTTGTTCTCGCATACGAACAGGAGCGGGAGCTTCCAGATGGCTGCCAGGTTGAGGCATTCGTGGAACTCGCCTTCCTGGCAGGCGCCGTCTCCGAAGAAGACCGCTGCGATGTGCCCCGTCTCCTCGAGTTGAGCCGCCATGGCCGCGCCTGTGGCTATGGGAAGGCCGGCGCCCACGATCCCGTCGGCGCCCAACATGCCGATATTGAAGTCGGCGATGTGCATGGAGCCACCCTTGCCCTTGCAGTAGCCGGTGGCCTTGCCGTAGATCTCCGCCATCATCCGGTCCATGCCGGCGCCCTTGGCGATGCAGTGGCCATGGCCTCGGTGGTGGCTGACCAGGCGGTCCTCCCGATCGAGATGGGCGCATACGCCTGAGGCGATGGCCTCCTGCCCGATGTAGGAGTGGACGAACCCGGGGACGTTGCCCGCGTAGAACTCCGATGCCACCCGTTCCTCGAACCGGCGGATCCGGACCATGGTCGTGTAGAGCCTCAGCAGGGCATCACGATCGAGAGCCAACCCATACCTCCCGTGGCACACTCGCGCCGTCCCCAGGGCGCGGAGTATCCCAGTCTATCAGCCTGGTGGATCCGAAGCCGGAGAAGGTGTGCGTGTCCAGACAAGGACCGCCGCTTACGGCGAACGATGAGGAGCCGGGATGCCGATCTGCGCGTATCCAGGTCCGGTCTCGCATTGCCGAAAGGCGGCCGCCAGCCGCTTGAGCGCGTCGAGCCGCTCGCCGCGCCCGATCTTCGCCTGGGCCACGGCCTTCCCCAGCATCTCGATGTTGTGGTCGTAGGTCGAGCGGTCGACCGGATAGGGGAAGCCGTCCTTGCCGCCGTGCGCGTAGCTGAAAAGAGCGGGATCGGTGCGACTGGCCGGCGTGTCGTAGACCAGCTCCGCGATGAGCGCCAGAGCCCTGATCGTCTTGGCACCCACTCCGGGGAGGCCGAGAAGGGTGCCGAAGTCCTCGGCCTGCCGCTCGTACGTGGACTCGAACGCCTTCCGCAGATTCTCCGGGCGGATGTCGCGGAGTTCGACCTCGTGGCGGCGGGGCATAGTGAGGGACTTGAGCCTGGCCAGCTGCGCGCCTACCCGTTCCGGCGGCTCGTGCGACAACTCGGTGACCGTCGTCTGAGCAGGAACGCTGACCCGGGCGACGAGGTTGAGCACGTTGGTGCCAGGACCCTCGGACGCGATGGCCTGGTGCGGCTCCACCACGAAGTCGGTGACCGAGTCGCCCAGCCAGTGATAGCGACGGGCCATGCCGTTGGAGTCGTTCATGCCTTGTTGAACCACCGCCCAACGGCCGTCTTCGGTGAAGAAGAAACTGTGATGATAGATCTGGTAGCCGTCCTGGAGGCCGGCACTGTCCACCTTTGCTGCCATCCTGCTGGCGTGGACGAGCGGCTGCGGGCCGACCGCCAAGGCGCCGGAGGCCGCGGCCGTCTCGATCTCGCCCGGCGTCTTGCGGGAGACCCCGCCCTTGCCCCCGGCGATAACGAGGCCCGTCTCGTGCTCGAGCCCACGCAGCCCGTCTTTGAGGGCCCCGCATACGGTGGTGGTGACACCCGAACTATGCCAGTCGAAGCCCAGTACCGCACCGAAGGCCTGGAACCATACTGGGTCGGACAGCCGGGTGAGCATCTCGCCCGGCCCGTACTCGCTCACGACGGCCAGCGTGATCTCCCGGGCGAGAAGCCGCATGCGCGAGAACAGCCAGGCCGGCGCCCTGCCGCCGTGCAGGGGGAGGGTGGCGGTGCCTGTCTTCATGGAGAGAGGATAGCCGTCCGGCCGGACGGGAGAGGTGTACCATGTCGCCATGCCCGAACATCGCGCCTATTCCGGACCGGACTGCGCCACCTGCCGGGTTGCCGCGTGCGCGGTCGCTCCTGGCACGAAGCCGGTTCCCGCCTTCTGCCCCATGCCGGCCGAGCCGGAGGTGCTGGACGAGGTGCGGACCCGGTATCTAGGAGACGACGATCTGCGGCGGATGGCGGTGGAGTCGGCCCGCACGGAGGCGGCCGGATATTGCCGGCTCACGCGGGTCGAGGAAATCATGGACTACGCGCGACGGATGGGGTGGAACCATCTCGGCATCGCTCACTGCGTGGGGCTCATGGTAGAGGCGAAAGCAGCGCGGGACATCTTTCTGGCGGGAGGCTTCCAGGTTTCCACGGTCTGCTGCAAGGTCGGGTCGATCGACAAGGCGGATGTGGGCCTCACCGAGACTGAGAAAGTGAGTCCGGGTGAGTTCGAGCCCCTGTGCAGTCCCGTAGGGCAGGCTGCCATCCTCGCTGAGGCGGGCACGGAGTTCAACGTGGTCGTGGGACTGTGCGTGGGGCACGACAGCATGTTCTTCATGAACTCCCAGGCCCCCGTTACCGTGCTCGTGGCGAAGGATCGTGTGCTCGGCCACAATCCTGCGGCCGCCCTCTACACCTCGCACTCCTACTACCGCCGTCTTCTCGAGAAGCGGGACCGGCCGAGCGGATCCTAGGCTGAGAGCAGTGCCACCCCGGCGAAGACCGTGGCGATGCCGTCGGCCTGTCTCAGGCTGATGCGCTCCTTGAAGAAGATACTGCTCACGATCACGGTCACCACGTAGTAGGCCGAGGCCGCCATGGCGGCGATCTCCGGGTTGGACCCGCTGGTGGCCGCGTAGAGAGTGTAGTAACCGGTCACGTCGAGCCCGGCCTGAACCGCGACAACCGGCCACCAGCGGCCCGGCATCCTGGGACGGCTTCCGCCGCGTGCCCAGCGCAGTGCCAGCACGGCGGCCAGCAGGACGAATGCGACCGGCCGGGGCAGCCAGAGGCGACAAGGCTCGTCACCCCTGCTATCCCCAGAAGCGCCGTGGTCGTGGACGTCCAGACGAGTGATACCTCACCGAGGACCAGCCGCAGAGTCAGGAACACCGTGCCCGCGAAGAGGACACAGAGCAGGGCGTCAAGATAACCTGCAGCTCTCCCCGTGAGCCGGGCGAAGAAGTCGCTGGTGCCCCAGCACAGCGCTGATAGCGAGCCCCAGAGCCCCGGAGTCATCGCCTACACATGGGTAGGATGGCCATCGCTCAGACGGCCGTGGCGGCTGCTATCGTGATGAGACCGTCGAGCCGGGTGCTGTACTTGTCGATCCTGAAGCCGGCGCCCTCTATGGAGCGCAGCAGTTCCGGAGCGGTCAGGAATGAGGCGGCCGATTCGGCGAGGTACTCATGCAGCTCGCGATCTCCCGCTAGCGCCGCTCCGATCTCGGGAAGTATGTAGCGGAAGTAGAGATGGGCCGGGGTGGCCCAACTCACCCGGTGCGGCCGAGTGAACTCGAGTATCACCAGGCAGCCGCCCCGCTTGACGAACTCGCGCATGCGACCAAGGGTCAGAGCGATGTCTTCGACGTAGCGCAGGCCCCACCCCATGAAGACCACGTCGAAGCTGCCCAGGCTTAGGTCCTGGCGCACAAGGTCGCCCGCGACGTACTCAACGCGGGGCCGGTAGTCCCCCTGAGCGGCGAGGAGAGGGCCGAGACGCTTTCGGGCTTCATGGAGCATCACCGGGCTCAGGTCGGCCAGTACCAGCCCACCGCCGGGCCCGAGCTGGGAGACGGCCTCTGCCGCGAGACCGCCGGGACCGGAGAAGGCATCGAGCACCCGGTCGTTCGGGTGCAGCGAAGCTGCCCAGACCACCTCCTTGCGCCACGTGGTCACCATGCCCAGACTGGTGGCTTTGTTGACCGACTCGTAGTACCTGGCGCTGTTATTGAAGAGATCCCGGAGATAGTAAGGGTCCTTGGGAGTGCGCACGCGGCGGCGCGAGCTTCCCGGTGATGATTGTGACGCTTCTCGTGCGTCCATGCTTCCTCCCTCCCCCGAGCCCGTCCTTGCTCCCGAGAAGCATATACCGCGCGGGGGAGAACGCGTGGGGCCGCTGCGAATTTGGTGTCTGGACCCGGAAGCCGGGGTTACCCGTGAGTGAACAGGCGGTCGCGGATCCCGGACGTCAGGTGAGTGGAGATGTTCGCGGTCGAAGAGGGCGGGTAGCGTCGATTGCAGCAGTATCCCAGTCAGTCTCCCGGACCTATCTCGCGCTCGTGGACGCACTCGGTTTTGATGAGCCGCACCATCTCCTGGAGGGCGCCGAACACGTTCTCCCGGATATCACCCGCCACGAGAGCGCGCATGATGTCATCGCCCACAGCCAGCAGACCTTCGTTGATCCACACTCGGACGGCAACCACCCCCGGGCGAGCCTCGATCTCGGAGAGGATCCCGCTCAGCCGCTCGTCATTGTAGGACAGATGCATCCCGGTCACCAGGGCCCCACCGCGCGTGGTCCCACGGACCACTCCGTTGTGCATGAGGTACATCCCGATGCCCTCGCTGCCGGGGCCGGACTTGATCTCATCGAGCCAGGTCTCGAACTGCGGTCCGCGGTCCGCCATGACGCCTCCTTGTATAGAGCGACGGCCGCACCGTCCGGCCGCCCTACACAAAGGATACTCTGTCGGCTCCGGCCGCCCGCAGGGGCTCCACCCTCAGCCGGTACAAGAGGAAGCAGGAACTAACCCTGATCCCGGTCCTCCTGATCCCGGTCCTCCTGATCCCGGTCCTCCTGATCCCGGTTCCCCCGGTCGTCGTCTTCCGTTGCGTTGGGCCTCTCCCTCTCCGGGGGGCCCGCCGGTTCGGCGGCGGCCGCCCGCATCCGCTTCATCGTGATCCGATGGGCGTAGGCGCGGGTGAACTCCGCCCCGAAGATGATGATGTAGGCCACGTAGTAGATCCAGATCATGAGCACAGCGAGCGATCCCGCGGCGCCGAAGGCCGACTCCGGGCTGGTCCGCCCGAGGTATTGCCCTATCACGTAGTTCCCGATGGTGAAGAGCACTCCGGTGATGGTCGATCCGAGGAGGATGTAGTTGAAGCGCACCCTGATATTGGGCAGTACTCTAAAGATCACTGCGATGAAGAAGATAGTCACAGTGAGAGAGAACACGATACCAAGGACGTGGAGCATCCAACCCGGCATCGGGAGAAACGATGTGAAGTATGTCGTCATGGCGCTGACGGCGGCGTTGGCGAGCATGGTCAGCAGGAACATCAACCCGATGACCACCACCATCCCCAAATCCACCAGTTTGCCGATGAGAAACCCCGACCAGCCCATGCCGCCGCGCCCTGTGACGCCCCAGATGTCGTTGAGCGCTCCACGGACGGAGCCCACGATGCGGGTGGAGGCCCAGATGAGCAAGAGGACGGCCAGTATGGTTGCCAGGGTGAGCCCGGTGCTGTTGTAGATGGCGGCGATCATGGATTGGATGAAATCGGCGGTTCTCGCTCCGAACGTGCTGGTCAACCGCCCGGCGATCAATCCCTGCGTGGCGCTCTTGCCGAAGACGAGAGAGGCCAGAGTAGTCACGATCACGAGGATGGGGGCTAGGCTGAACGCGCCGAAGTAGGCGATTGACCCAGCCATCCTCCCGATGTTGTGGGCCCAGGCGGCGTCGATAGCCTCCTTCATGAGGCTGCCGAAGGGAACAAAGAAGCGGACGATCTTGCGGAGTGCGCGCCTCACGTGGCTTCGGGGGTATCGTGTTGGGTCACGGGCGTCGGTCTCCTCATCGGCGTCGCGCCGCAAGTCGGCATCGATCCTCGTGTCAAGTGTAGGAGATGTGTGCGCGAGACGAAAGTGGCGGAGAGGCCAGACTGCCGGCCCACCCCGGGGGTGCGCCATTGTGCGCGGTATCTGCTAGGCTTTCCTTGTCCTGCCCATCGGGCGGCGGGCGGTCGTGGTCTTTCACCCGAGGTGAAAGGAGCGAAGAAGTGTCTCGAAAGGACTCACCACCCGGCACGGGTATAGGTCAGGGGCCGGCCGCCGCGATCCAGCCCGGTGAGGCTCCACCTCTAAGCGACCACGAGAAGGTAATTCTCGAGATCCTCGTCTCCTGCAAGACCAGCAGGACACAGGCCCAACTCTCCTCTGCCTCCGGTCTGGGCCGCGGTGTAGTGGTCGGGGCACTGGAGAGCCTGCGGGAGAAGGGACTGGTCATCGGCTTCAACACGCTCGTCGAGAGCTACGCGGCCCGGTTCCCGGGTATCGAGGTCTGAAAGAGATGATCGACCCACGACCGTTCGTTTGGAAGGAGAAGTCATGAGTTTCGGTAAGGCAGTACTGGCGGCGTTCATCGGTGGAGTCCTGGCCGGGGTGTTCCTTCTGGCCTACCGGGTCTCGCAGGAGACCCAGAAGAGCCTCCCCGAGTCGTTCGCCGACGTCCCAGCCGAGGCCAAGCGTGTGTATGGGGATGTCAGGGCCAAGGCGACTGACGCCGTCAAGCGGGTGCGCGAATACGGCGGTGAGGGCGACGAGACCGGCGACTGGCCGGAGACCGGCTATGTCGCTGGAGGCTCGGCCGACTAGTCGCAGCGCCCACCGATCATCGAGACCCTGAAGGGCAGGCTCCGGCCTGCCCTTCAGGGTCTCACGGACCCGCCAGACGCGCGCCATTCCCGCCTGCCAGAAGCGTGCGGTTCCCGCCCATCGGGTACCTCGGAAGTGTCCATTGCGTGCGAAGCGGGAGGGTGACCATGGGCGGGAGACGTGGCGGGATAGCCCTGGCCGGTCTGACCTGCCTGATCTTCCTCGTCCTCGCGGCGGGGGCCATGGCTCACGTCCCTCGCTTCACCCCAGGAGAGGGCATTCCGAAGAATGCGCCGCTGGTCGAACCCGCCTCCGCCAGCTGGGTCTACTACGGCAGGCTGCCGAGGGCCGGTGAGGCGAGGTACTACCGGTTGCACGTCAGGGCCGGTGATCGGATTCACCTGCGTTTGCTGACCCCACAATCGACCCCCTACCCTGACTTGGCCCTGATCGGTCCGGGGTTGGCCGGGCAGGGCATGCTCCCCGCTTTCGTCCACGCCCCACCCGGAGAGTCGGCCCTGGTGGTGCCGGGGAAGGCCGGCGTTGCCCGGTATGAGCCATTCACGCCGGGGGCATACTGGTACCCCGCGGAGATCGACATCCAGGCCCCGGCCTCCAGCTTCTACTACGTCGCAGTGTTCTCGGAGACCACGGCCGGCGACTACGGGCTCACCGTCGGATACGAGGAGCGGTATTCGGTGGCGGAATGGCTGAGGCTGCCCGCCGACCTTCTGGGCGTGTATGCATGGGACGACGGGTGGGTAGTGGCCGTCGCCCCCATAGCCGGAGTCCTGGCCGTAGGCGGCGGACTGCTGGCCTGGCGGACGGTCGCGCGACGCCGTCGCGCCCGCCTGCGGCGCACCAACCCGTATGCGAATGCGATCGAGGCTCGGGATCCTTCGCGATGGCTTGCACTCGCCGCGGGGCTGTTCTGCCTGACGACTTCGGCCAACGTTCTCGCGGAGATGCTGCGCGCCCTCGGACGGAGTGGCACGGATCCGGGCATGGGCATCACGGGGGTGTTCATCGGCGTACCGGCAGTGATCGGCGGCCTTCTCTTGTGGCTGGGGTGGCGGACCACGGATCCCCCCCGCGTGCCGACTCGCGTCGCCATGTTCCTACTCGGGATCGGCGCCCTTGTCTTCCTTGCCGGGTATTTCGCCGGACCGGCGCTCGCCATATTGGCGGCGCTCGCGCCGCCTCGTCGGGGGCGACCCCCGGCGATGACGCTCGTCGGACCGGCCGATGTCGGACGCGGCATACCCTAGCGCGCTACTGTATGCAAGACGGCACCCGGCTGCTTGTGGTGCCTGGGCGGGCATCGCTACCGGATAGGGGTCCGTGAAAGAGCAGGGGCCGTGAGAGGGCGTCGTCGTTTGCCTTTGTTGGCGCTGGCCATCCTTCCGTTCGTCTGGGGATATAGCTGGGTACCGCTGAAGATCGGGGTGGAGTACTGCCCACCCTTCACGTTCGCGGCGCTCCGCTCCTTGCCCGGAGGTCTACTGCTGCTCGGTGTCACGGCCGCACTTGGAAGACCGCTGCGGCTCAAAGCAGCCGCATGGGTCGTCCCCATCGGCATCCTGCAGCAGGGAGGCTTCATCGGTCTCACCATTGCCGCCCTGGTCGCGGGCGGTGCCGGACGCACAGCCATCCTGGCCAATACCTGGCAGTTCTGGATCCTGCTCATCGCCTGGCCCATCCTCGGTGAGCGGTTGCGCGGATCCCAGTGGGTCTCCGTGCTCCTGGCCCTCACCGGTCTCGTCCTCATCGTGGAACCGTGGAAGTTGCGCGGGATCCTCAGCGCCCTATTGGCCCTGGCCGGCGCGGTCTGCTGGGCGGCAGGTTCCATCGTCCTGAAGATCATGCAACGTCGGCACCATGTCGACACGCTCTCGCTGACGTCCTGGTCGACGCTGTTCGGGAGCGTGCCGCTTATCCTTGTGGCGGTCCTGGCCGAGAGGCAGCTGCCTGCGTGGTCAGGGGCTTTCGGTTGGTCTCTGGCCTACGCGCTCGTCGTCGGTACCTGCCTGGCCGCCTTCCTGTGGCTGTTCGCGCTGAGCAACATGCCGGCGGGCATCGCGGGCTTGGGGACGATGGCGACGCCGGTCATGGGCCTGCTGTTCTCCTGGGCGCAACTCGGCGAGCGGCCGGGCGTTCTCGAGGGCGTAGGCATGGTCACGATCCTGATAGGCTCGGCCATCCTATTCGGGCGAGGAATAGGCGAGGCAGCCACCGGCCATCCGGCTGTGCGGAAGGCCGAGACCGGACTCGCGCATCAGGCTCTGCAAGACATGGCTTCCGAAGAACCGAGTCCGGGCGGATAGCCGGTCCGCGACCGGTCAGCCCCCGATGCTGGGGAGGATGTCCGTCGTCTTCCGGTCTATCCCGGTGGCCCCCGAAGGGAAAGGAGCGTGGTCGGTGGTGATCTGCAACTCCCCCTGCCCGTCGGTGGCCCGAACGGCGAACTCGTGCACTCCTTCCGTGAACAGCCAGTCGTAGCGCCAGATCACCCAGGTGAGGCCTGAGAGTGGGGGACGAAGTTCAGCGGGCTCCCACATACCTCCATCGACCTGGATCTCGACCTTCGATATCCCCCGGGCGCCGGCGTGAGCGATCCCCCCTATGGGCACGTAGGTGCCCCCGTTCTTGGTCAGGAGTGAGTCTGTGGCTACGGTGTCGATGACCGAAGTCGTGCGCATGCGCGCGGTCCTGTCCCACCCCCGAGCCACCCAGTACCCGGCGATGAAATCGGGGACGAGACTCACGCCGGTGATCCACTTCGGTTGCTTCATGCCGTAGACGCCTGGAACATAGACGCGAAGCGGGTAGCCGTGATCGGCGGGCAAGGGTTGTCCATTCCACGCATAGACCAGCATGATTCGCGGATCACTCTCGATCATGCCGATATCGACCACTTCGTCGAACCCGTCTGCGGCGGTGAGGTGGGCCCACTGAGCGGTGGGCAGGGGGCCGGCCTGTTTCAGGACGTCCCGAAAGGCGACCCCCGTCCACAGCGTGGTACTTGTCAGTGGGCCGCCGACGGGGTTCGATATGCACGACAGGGTGGCGAACAGATGCTGCGGAGTGAACTCGCTCCTCAGTTGATCGAGCGAGAGGGAGAGCTTGCTGGCTACCAACCCGTCCACGGGCAACCGCCACGTCTTTCCGTCCACGGATGGGGCGGTCAGGTCGATGTCCACGCGGTAGAAGTCGGGGACGGCGGTATATTCCGGTCGAGTACCCGGGACCGGCTTCACCGGAGAGTCTGCATTCGGGAAGGGGATGGGAGCGGTCACGAGCTGCGGCTGAGATGTCGTCTGCGCCCGCAACACCTCCCCCACCCCCGCCCCCACCACGATGATGGTAGCCGCGAGTCCTCCCATCTCGATGAAGAACCGCCGGCGACTGACGGCTCGGGCTTCGGCGTGGGGCAGGGGGGCGGCCGGCTCGGGCTTCGTCAGGGTCTCGGCGGGCCGGGTCGCGCCCGTCGTCTCCCGGTGGCGTACCGCCCGCCCGCCCGCGGGGAAGGCGAAGTGATAGAGGCGGGCGAGACCGGCGCCCCAGAGCATGAACAGTCCCACGATCCAGATGGCAGCCACTATCGCGTCAGATATGCCGACGCTTCCGTCCTGGAGGAGGGTCACGGCCAGGGAGAACCCGCCCATCGCTCCGCCGACGCCGAGTGCATACCAACGGGCCCGTCGTCGGTCCGGTGTCCGTACGAACAGGAAGAAAAGCAGGGCGACTACCAGTCCGGCGACGAAGAGGGAGCCGACCGCCAGGGTCTGTTCGGCGGTCTTCGCAGTGTTCTTGATATTGAACCCGAGGCCCTCAAGGATGCGGATGGTCGATTCGAGCCCGAAGATCACCAGTCTGCCGGGAAGCACCCGGATGAACCATTCGAAGACGGCGAAAGGCACAGATGGGAGACCGGCGAGGGCGCCGAGGGCGAAGACCCCCAGGAGCGGTCCTGTCAGCACGGCCCCCGCGGCCAAACCCGTTCCCACTCTGGCATACCATGAGCCCCTCATCACGAGAGCGGCCATGCCCCTAAGGGGAGCCCTCTAAACCTCGATTATGCTTCGGGCGCGATCCTTTCCTCCACCGCCTCAGCGGGGACCTTGGAGGCCCGAGGCGCGGCCGGCTTACTCAACTCTGCATTCCCAGTTCCCTCTCGACCTCCAGACGTCCCTCCTCGCGCACACGGGCCTCGCGCTCCATGAACTTCTCCCTACCCTCGCTGTAGGCGGGCAGGTTCCAGGTCATTTTCTCCAGGTTCCTCACGGTCTCGGTGATCTTGTCCCAGGGAAGGGAGATGAGCACCAGACCTTCAGGGAAGGCATGTTTGGCCTTCGACCCGAACGCCATCCCGGTGACCATGTGGTTGATCTTGCCGGTGAGCCACGGGTAGGCGAATATCCAGGCACAGCTCAGCACGGGCGTCTTCACGCTCTCCCACAACTCTCCGTTGGAGTAGCTCGTCGCTCGCAGCACGATCTCGGCCTGGGAGGGGTTCGCGAGCAGGATCAGCAGGTCGGGCTCGAAAGTGAGGGCGTCGAGAACCGAGAAGACCGCGTAGTTGACCGTCCCCTTGCCGAGCTTGGGGATGTGCTGGTAGATCCGCTCGTTAGCTCGAGGCTCCTCGTACACGCCGAACTTCTCGCCGAGCAGTCCGGCCTCGGCGAAGAGCGGAGCCTCGTCCATCCCCAGGACGATCCTGCCGAAGCAGTCCTCGTCGGATCTGGTGAAGTAGAAGGGCGTCCCTCTGCGCTGGGCCTCGCCGATCATCTCGCAGAACCCCAGCGGTCTGTCGAGCCTCTCCATGCCCTCCGGACGGCCCACCACGAACTTGACGCCTACCGGCGCATATTGGAACTCCAACTCTCGGAGAATGGACAGATCGGTTTCCAGTTTCCTCATATGCGCCTCCACTCCGTCGACCCTGCGAACAAGATCCATGCTACGCCACGATCCGAATCGAGTCATGGACGCGATGCCGACCTACATCCCCCCGGCCGGACGAAGGCGATTGCGCAAGGAGCGACAAGGGTAACGTCTACCCGCCGCGGTCGGTCCCCGAACGGCGGTAGCAGGGCGCGTGAGAGTGTTCAGCGGAGGTACTGGCATGATCATCATGGTCCAACACAGGGTCAAAGACTTCGATGCATGGAAGCCGGTGTTCGACGAGGACGCCAAGAACCGGAAGAGCCACGGAGCCACCGGCCACATCATACTCAGGGTCCTTGATGACCCCAACGACGTCGTCGTATTGAACCGGTTCGGGTCGAGGCAGCAGGCCGAGGCCTTCGCCGCGGATCCTTTGCTGAAGGAAGCGATGGACCGGGCCGGAGTGGTTGGCGAACCGCACCTCACCTGGGCGGAAGAGGTCGAAAACGTCGAGTACTGATCATCTACCGGCGGTGATGCGTCCGCTTCCCGGGCGACACGCCATGTCTGCCGGATCGCACAGCCGAGGTTCTGGCCGGCAGTAGTAGACAGCCGGCCGGGCGCTTCGCTATGCTGCCAGGCAGCCATGATCACAGCCACCCCGACCTCCACCAGCCATCCACCCCTGCGCTTCGCCGGCCGCTATGGTCCCTGGGCCCTCGTCGCCGGCGCGTCCGAAGGGTTGGGTGCGGAGTATGCCCGGGCGTTGGCCGCTCGTGGTCTCGATCTGGTGCTCGTGGCCAGGCGGCGACAGGTGTTGGAGGCCTTCGCCGACGGCCTGCGGAGCGAACACGGCATAAAGACACTCTGCCTCGAGGGCGACCTGGCCGAGGCCGGCTTTCTCGATTCCGTACTCGCTGCCTGTTCCGACGTGGATCTGGGATTGGTTGTCTACAACGCTGCCCATGCGCCGGTGGCGGAGTTTGCCTCGCTTTCTCCGGACGACGTGCTCCGGGTGGTCGACGTCAACGTGCGGGGGCCGCTTATTCTCGTACGGGGACTTCTGCCCGGCCTGGTGGCGCGCGGCCGGGGAGGCATCATCCTCATGACCTCGTTGGCCGGAAACCAAGGCTCGCCCTACCTTTCCGTCTACGCTGCGAGCAAGGCGTTCAACCGGGTACTCGCCGAGGGACTCTGGCACGAACTCAAGGGCAACGGGGTCGACGTGCTCGCCTGCATGGCCGGTGCCGTCCGCACGCCTGGTTACGTCGAGGCCGCCACCGGGAATGACGCCCCCGGCACGCTCGACGCCACCGAGGTGGTGGAGGCGGCCCTCCGCGCTCTCGGGCATGGACCGGTGGTGATTCCCGGCCGGTTCAACCGGCTGGCCTCGTTCTTTATGACCCGGGTGTTGCCGCGCCGGCGGGCCATCGGCATCATGGCGCGGAACATCGGGTCGCTCTCCGGTTCTCCGCCCACCTGCCCCTCGAGCAAGGACGTCCCATGACCGATTTTGCTGCCGGCTTCTTCGCCCCCTGGATAGTCTATGTCGTCATCCTGGCCCTGCACCTGGTATTGCCGGCGAGGAAGGTGGACGGGTACGTCAGCGACGCAGCCACCGGACGGCCGCTCCGGTACCGGCTGAACGGCCCGCTGGTGCTCGTCGTCATGGTGGCGCTCTGGGCGATCCTCGGCGGCACGGGCGTGTTGGCCTGGGATTGGCTCTGGACCCATCGCTGGTCGGGGCTCATCGGGTCGTTCGTCCTTGGCGCGCTCTTCAGCTTCGGGGTGATGCTTCCGGCGCCCCGCACCGGGCGCTCGCTTCCGGCCGACTTCTATTTCGGCCGCTGGGAGAACCCGCAGTGGTTCGGCGGGCGAGTGGACGTGAAGATGTTCCTGTACCTGATCGGCGCCGTCATGCTGGCGCTCAACGTGCTGTCCTTCACCGCTCATCACGTGCTCGAGTTTGGGTCGGCCTCTTCCCCGGGCGTCGGCCTCTACTGCGCTCTCTTCATGTGGTTCATCATCGACTATCTGGTCTTCGAGCGCGTCCATCTCTACACCTACGACATCTTCGCCGAACGGGTGGGATTCAAGCTGGGGTGGGGCTGCTTCACCTTCTATCCTTACTTCTACGCCATCGGTCTCTGGGCCACGGCCGGAAGACCCGATCCGGGTACTGAGAGTTGGCTGCTCGCGATCTATATCGTCATCTTCTTTGTGGGCTGGGGCCTGTCTCGCGGAGCGAATATGCAGAAGTACACGTTCAAACGTTTCCCGGACAGAGTCTATTTGGGGGTCGTGAAGCCACTCGTCCTCACCGACGGGCGGAATGCCCTGCTGGCCAACGGCTGGTGGGGGATATCCCGGCACGTGAACTACCTGGGGGAGATCCTCATGGCCCTGGGATTGGCCCTGGTGCTCGGATACCCGGGCGTCTGGGAGGTCTGGCTCTACCCGGCCTTCTACGTGTTCCTGCTGTTCCCCCGCGAGCGGGCCGACGAGCGGCGCTGCGCCGCCAAGTACGGCGCACTCTGGGCTGAGTACGAACGACGGGTGCCGAAGCGCATCATCCCCTGGGTGTACTGACCGGCTCTTCCTGCCCGGGACCGTGCGTGGCCGCCTGCGCCCAGTGGGCGTGCCATGAGTCCTTCAGCGCCCGCATGTGAGAAGAGGAAGCCGGTCTACGCCAGGTGTTCCACCAGAATGCGCACGCCTATCCCAATCAGCACCAGCCCCCCCGCTCTTTCGGCCCACACGCCGAAGCGATGGCCGAGGCGGCACCCGAACAGCGCTCCGATCGCACTGAGGACGGCGGCCACGATCCCTATCACCAGGCTGGGAAACCAGATGGAGGTACCCAGAAAGGCGAAGCTGATCCCCACCGCCAGAGCATCGATGCTGGTGGCCACGGCGAGCACCAAGAGGTTCCAGCCTCTGGTGGGATCCTTGGCCGGAGCGGACGGATTATGGCGGAACGATTCCCACATCATCCGGGCGCCGATGAGGGCGAGCAGGCCGAAGGCGACCCAATGATCGACGGCAAGAAGCCAGGAGGAGAGGACCGACCCGGCCAGCCAACCGATCACCGGCATGATGAACTGGAAGAAGCCGAAGGCCAGCGCCACGCGGAGGACCTGCCGGTACCTCACCACCCCGATCTGGACCCCGCACGCCGTCGAGACGGCGAACGCGTCCATGGCGAGGCTCAAGGCTATGAGCAGGAGGTAGGGTAGGCTCATGGGGCGTCGGAAACCCGCGGACGTGCCCCAGAGGACCGGCGGGACAGGGCCGGCTGCTCCCCGTGCGTGCGGCGGAACAGCTGACGAGATCTGGCCGTCGGGCCGCTCAGTTCTCGGTCTCCGCCTGCACGAGTGCCTCCACGCGGTAGCGCCGCCGCAGTTCCGGCTTGTCGATCTTGCCGGTGGCATTGCGGGGTACGTCATCGAAGAGCACTCGGCGCGGCCGCTTGTAACGGGGTAGGCCGGTGCAGAACTCGAGGATGTCCGCCTCGCTGCAATGATGGCCCCGCTTCAGCTGCACGATGGCTGCCGCGATTTCGCCCAGGCGCTCGTCGGGGAGGCCGATGACGGCCACATCCTTGATATCCGGATTGTGGTGGAGGAAGTCCTCCACCTGCACGGGGTAGATGTTCTCCCCGCCGGTGATGATGACGTCCTTCTTTCGGTCCACCAGATGGATGAACCCGTCCTCGTCGGTACGGGCCATGTCGCCGGTGAGCAGCCAGCCGTCGCGCAGCACGGCCGCAGTGGCCTCCGGGTCATTGTAGTAGCCCTTCATGACCCCCGGCCCCTTTACCGCAAGTTCCCCGATGGTTCCAGGTTCGACCGGTGCTCCGGTTTCGTCGACGATTCTGGTCTCCCACTGGTAGCCGGCGGTGCCGATGGCACCCACTTTGTGGACGTTCTCCAGGCCGAGATGCACGCAGCCCGGCCCCACGGATTCGGTGAGTCCGTAGTCGGTGTCGTACTGATGGCTGGGGAAGTGCTCCAGCCAGCGATGGATGAGGCTGGGCGGCACCGGCTGGGCGCCCACGTGCATGAGGCGCCACTGCTCCAGTTGGTAGTCGTCGAGTCGGACATCCTCGCGATCGATGGCCAGGAGGATGTCCTGGACCCAGGGCACCAACAGCCACACGATGGTGATGCGTTCGTCCGAGACGGTCTGCAGGATCCACTCAGGCCGGGTACCTCGCAGCAGCACGCCCTTGCTCCCCGAGAGCAGGCTGCCGAACCAGTGCATCTTGCCGCCGGTGTGATAGAGAGGCGCGATGCAGAGGAAGGCGTCGTCGCGGGCCTGGCCGTGATGGTTCTGCTCCACCTCCGCGGCGCACATGAGGCTGCGGTGGTCGTGGAGTATGGCTTTGGGGAAGCCTGTGGTGCCGGAAGAGAAGTAGATAGCGGCTTCCTCTGCGGGGCCGATCGCCACCGGGGTTGGCTCGCTCGAGCAGGTCACCGTCGCGTCGTAGTAGCTCTCGGCAAACGTGAGGCGGTCCGCTCCCACGAAGAACCGGGGGTCGAGCCTCGGCATCTTGTCGACGACGGCCTCCACGCGTCCTACGAACTCAGGACCGAAGACGAGCGCCCGGGTCTCGGACAGTTTGAGGCAGTATTCGATCTCCTCGGCGGTGTAGCGATAGTTCATGGGCACCGCCAGGGCGCCGGTCTTGAGGATGCCGAAATAGATCGGCAGCCACTCCAGACAGTTCATCAACAGGATGGCGACCTTGTCGCCCCTGCCGATGCCCCGAGAGAGGAGCAGATTGGCGAAACGGTTGGCCGCCTCGTCGAACTGGCGCCAGGTCATCTCGCGCCGGGAGCACTCGCCCGCGTTCGTCTCCATGAGTTCGTATTCGCGCCAGGTGACCTCGCGCTTGTCCTTCACCTCCGGGTTGACGCAGACGAGACAGACGTCTTCTCCATAGAGTGCGGCGTTCCGGGCGAGCACTTCAGTGATGACCATCGATGGGATCCTCCTGCGGGTATGCGGCCGGCCAATTCT
This sequence comes from uncultured Gaiellales bacterium, assembly GCA_964631965.1. GTDB lineage: Bacteria > Actinomycetota > Thermoleophilia > RBG-16-64-13 > RBG-16-64-13 > CAIQPS01. The sequence goes on along the minus strand of CAZWAR010000051.1, from coordinate 1,931 downwards.
ACCTGTTCGGTCTCGCCTGCACAGCTTCGCCCCACCCGCACAGCTTCACCCCGGTCGCCGGATGGCCGGTGCGCGGGATGGGGGTCGGCCTAGCGGAGGTTCAGCGCGAGACTGAGGTGGTGGCGAGGACGCTTCCGGTGCCGTCCAGAGCCCGGACGGCGAGGTAGGATGGTGTCGTCTCCGTCGGCAGAGCGGTCTCGAATCCCGCCCAGACGGCAGTCGCCAGACGCTGCGCGCTGCTTGCCGTCTCGCCGCCTACGAGCTCCCACATGTCGACCCCGGTCGCTCCGTTCCAGCTGGCGTACACTGTTTGCCCGCCGTTCGCGTTCGTTTTCAGGACAGCCTTTGGCGTATCGGCCGGTTGGGCGCTCCATGGAAAGCGGTACGCCCGGTACGATTGGATGGGGCCGGGAAACTTGCCGTCAAAGACAACGGTGCCGTCCGCGGTGTACTCAGAGAAGTACGGTTGATCCCCCCAGCCCAGGAAGAAGTTCCCGTTGGGCAGGAGCATCATGCTGCCCTGGCTGCCGGCGAGCAGTGGCGGGTCGTGGATGTAGCTGGCTGCCAGAGTGGCCGTCATCAACGTGGAATCCAATGTGAACACCATGCCGCGCGATTCGCTCTCCTCTTCTGGGTAGGAGGCGTCGTTGAACACCGTGACCTGCCCAGTAGCCAGCAGCCGCGCGTCGTGCTGCCATTCGAACTGCACTCCGGCTGCATTGAAGTTCCCCCCGATGCCTCCGAACTGCCAGAGTATCTTCCCTGTCCCCCGGTCGATCCGGTAGATGCCCCACGTGTTGCGCGCCGATACGATCAGGTCTCCGTCCGGAGTCTCCGCGATAGAGTTGATGTGGAAGAAGTCCCAGATGGTGCCGGGATTCGGCTTATTTGAATATGACCGCTCGATGGGGACGTGGCCCAAGGCGTGCCACTCCCAGAGCACCCGGCCTGTAGCGATGTCGATCTCCTGGATGATGCCGTCGTAGATACCGCCGTCCGCTTCGCCTCCTATCGGTGTGAGGTCCATCTTCACCGGGTCGTAGGCCGTGATCCAAGCGGTGCCTCGTGGAGTCATCTGGAAGTCATGGAGATCGGCGAAATAGCCGAAGCCCGCCTCGACTGTGGCGACCGGCTGGTAGGAGGTGTCCACGATGCGGTGTTCCCCGAGACCGTGCCCCGACGGGTCGATCGCGCCCTGCCACCACGTGAGTACAGGGTGGCCCTGGTAGTCTTGAATCTTGAGGTCCAGGGCGTAGGTGTTCTTGGGCATCCCCAGGAACCACACGATCCTCCCCTCATTGTCTATGATCATCGGACCCGCTTGTGGAGACTGCTGGGCGTCGAGGAAGATGTAGCCCGCGTCCGGGTCCTGGTCGGCCACCACGATCGACATGACGGGGGGATGCAGATCCGGCTCGGACTGGAAATCCCAGGTGGGGGGCGGGGACGCTTGCTCCCCACTCGTCGTCGTTGTGGTCGTGCTGGCGGTCGTCGTGGTGGCGATTTCGGCGATGGTGAAGGTGAACTGGATGGAGGGTCCGGTGCCGCCGATGGACTCGACGGCGGCGTTTGAGGTCAGGTCGGCCTGTACCGTCACCTTTTCACCCGGCAGGAACGGTGCGTCCGGAGTGAAGGCCATCCCCGCGCCGCCCGGCAGAGCAGCGATTGTGCCGTCGTGCCCGGCACTCAGCGACCCGCTTACGCGGACCGATCCCAGGTCCTGGGGAGACAGAGACATGAACATCACGTCTGTCTGAGGGGATGCGTCGGGCGTGTCGGGGAACGGCACCACATGCAGCCCGGAGAGGGATTGGGTGGAGCCGGATTGAGCCAAATAGGCCGCTGATTTGCCTCCACCGCAGCCCCAGCCGGGAGCGAGCACGAGACCCAGAAGGATGACTAGGGCAAAGACCAGTCCGACGCTGAAAACG
>CAZWAR010000050.1:21698-21971 GCA_964631965.1 uncultured Gaiellales bacterium | reverse complement strand
AGGTGGGCGCAGCAGGATTTGAACCTGCGACCCCCTGCTTGTAAGGCAGGTGCTCTCCCACTGAGCTATGCGCCCGGACGTGCAAAATGCCCCCAAGGGAATTCGAATCCCTGCCGCCGCCTTGAAAGGGCGATGTCCTAGGCCACTAGACGATGGGGGCAAACTGGTGCTGAGGCAGTCAGGTTGGCCCTCTCGGCCAACATGCCGCTCACAGCGCGGGTGATGCTAGCACAGAAGCGTCCCTGGGCCAACTTGTGCTACGCTTTCGCGCCA
>CAZWAR010000050.1:3526-21688 GCA_964631965.1 uncultured Gaiellales bacterium | reverse complement strand
TTGAAAGGGCGATGTCCTAGGCCGCGAGACGATGGGGGCACATTGGCGCTGCCGAGGGCACATGCGCATGTGCCGCTCGCAGCCGCGTGATGCTAGCACAGAACCCGGCCGCGACACAACTGCTCTATGCCCGGTATTTGCCGGGTATAAGCGTATTCGTGGGCCCGGTCCTGTGTGCTAGCCTTGCCCGAGCATGAAGACATCACCGCGCAGCAGCGTCCTCATAGATCTGGCCGCGATCCGAAGCAACGTCGCCCACCTGATCTCCCTTCTCCGACCGGGTACGCGCATGCTCGTGGCCGTCAAGGCCGACGGTTACGGCCACGGCACCCTCCCGGTCGCATGGGCGGCGGTAGCGGCCGGGGCGCACGGGGTAGCGGTGGCCACCGCGGAAGAGGCGGTGGCCCTGCGGGATGCGGGCTTCGACGACATGATCCTGGTCATGGGGCCGCTCTATAGTCTCGATCAGTTCGAGGAGATGGCCCGGCAGTTCGTGGACTTCGCCGTGGTCAGCGACCACATGGCCGAGATGTTGCCGCGTCTTCGCGGCACCGGTCTTCAAGCCAAGGTCCACCTGAAGATCGACACGGGGATGAACCGACAGGGTCTCTTCCCCGCGGCAGTAGGCGGCTTTCTTGAGTCGATCCGCGGGATCCCGGAGATCGAGTTGGCGGGAGTCATGACCCACTTCTCCTGCGTCACCGAAGATCCAGGCACCATCGACCGGCAGCTCGCCCGTTTTCTGCCGGCGGTGGACGCGGTGCGCCTCGAGTGGCCCCGGGCGACCGTGCACGCCGCCAACAGCGCCGCGACGGTCCGCGCTCCCCACTCCCACCTCGACCTGGTGCGCTGCGGCTGCGCTGTGTACGGGCTCGATCCGTGGCAGAAGGATGCCCTCGCCGCCGGCCTCGAGCCGGCGCTTTCGTGGAAGTCTCAGGTGGTCCTCGTCAAGCGGCTCGAAGTGGGAGAAGGCGTGGGCTACGGGGCCACCTTCGTTGCCGAACGGCCCACCGACGTCGCGCTCGTGCCCATCGGGTACGGGGACGGTGTGTTCCGCTCGCTGGGCAATAGAGGTCACGTGCTCATCGGGGGGCGCCGTTACCCCCTCGTGGGGCGCATCTCGATGGACTCCTTCGCCGTGGATGTAGGGAGCGACGGCCGGGTGCAGGTGGGCGACACGGTCACCCTCATAGGAGCGGACGGCGACCAGCGCATAACCGTGGAGGAGATCGCGGAGCACGTGGGCACCATCAACTACGAGATCACCTGCGACATCGCCCTCGACCGCAGCGAGCGGCTGTTCCTGAACGAAGAGTCCGCCGCAGTCTGACGACACAAGCTGTAACGGCACGCGCCCTGGCGGCGCGCTTTACTCAGGGCAGTCGCAGCCCGCAGTTCCGGCAGAAAGAATCCCCCTTGTCGTACGGCGCCCCGCAGGCCGCACACCGGTAGTCCCGTGCTTCCTGCTCCTCTGTCGTATCGTCGTCGACGCCGGTCGCCTCGCCGTCCTGCCTGGGGGATGCGGTGGTCCCAGGCGGGGGTGCGGACGGGGCCGATGGGGCGCACGCGGCCGGTCCGGCTGCTCCCGTCGATGGGCCTCCCATCTGGTCGGGCCTCTGCGGACCCGCCGGCGCCAAACACTGGTCGGCGGAACGACCGCTGTAGGGCGGGTAGGCCGGCGGATACATGGGCAGGTAGGGCCGGTTCCAGGCCGGACCGGCATCGAGACGGTTCCTCAGGTCCGCCGTCTTGAGCCAGTAGATGATCCAGCAGACGACGCCGCCGAGTGGCAGCACCCAACCGATGAACGGTATCCACCCGATGACGACCGAAGCTATCCACAGGATCCCGGCGGTGAGCCCGACGTTGTAGCCCAGGTCACCGTCGATGTACCAGCAGCGCTGCTTGAACTCCGCGGCGACCGAGTCCCTGACTTTCATGACCGTGTAGACGAACCACCCGAGCTGGAAGAGCGGAATGAAGTTCAGCCACACCAGGCCCGGTGACATCCTCCTGTTTTCGGGAGCCAGATGGGTGAGCAGCGTCTGCAGGTTCAGCAAGAAGAAGAACCAGGGCAGCAGGAAGGCGCCAAGAAGGATGATGACGCCAACACCGGCCAGCCACGTCCAGCCCCAGAGCAATCCGCCCGCCAGCATGCCGCTACTTCCTGACCGCGGCCACGGCTTTGTCGCGGGCATCAACGAGCATCTGCACATCCGGCGCTTGGATGAAACCGTTGTCCTGGAGCAGGTCGATGGCGGCGCGGGCTTCCTTGATGTCGGCCAGCGTCGCATCGTAGACTTCCTGCCAGGTGAGCTCCACCCGGGCTACTCCGTCCTTGATGGCCTGCATGGCGACGTCGGCCGCCTCTATCGCAAAGACCTCGGTCTCCTGCATCGTCGGCATGATGTAATCAGGGTTGATGCCCTTCTTCTCGTTGGCATAGTTGGCCACGGCGTACGAAGCGGCGATGGCCATCTCGTCGGTGATCTTGCGGGCGCGCACCATGAGAGCGCCCTTGAGGATGCCGGGGAAGCCGATGGAGTTGTTCACCTGGTTGGGGAAGTCGCCCCGCCCCGTGGCCACGACGAAGGCACCGGCTTCCTTGGCGGCATAAGGATAAATCTCAGGTACAGGGTTAGCACAGGCGAAGACGATCGACTTGGGGGCCATCGTCTGGATCCAGGCCGGTTTGATAGTATCCGGGCCCGGCGTGGATGCGGCGATGATGACGTCCGCGCCTTTGAGGGCCTCTTCCTCGGTCGTGATGCGCTTGGGGTTGGTGACTTCGGCGATCTCCCACTTGCGGTAGAAAGCCTTGTCGGCCTTCACGTCGTCGCGCCCCCGATGCAGGCCGCCCTTGCTGTCGAAGACGATCATGCGCTCGGGATCGCCGCCGGCCATGAGGATGAGCCGAGCCGCGGTGGAGTTGGCGGCACCGGCGCCCAGCAGGACGATATTGACGTCTTTCAGCTCCTTCCCCGTGACCCGCAGAGCGTTGATGAGGCCGGCAAGGGTGACGCTCGCCGTCCCCTGCGCGTCGTCGTGCCACACGGGGATGTCGCACTCTTCGCGCAGCGTGTCGAGCACCTTGAAGCAGTTCGGCTGGGAGATGTCCTCCAGGTTGACGGCGCCGAAACTGGGCTCGAGCATCTTGACGAAGTCGATGATCTTGTCGGCGTCGTGCTTGCCCTCTTTGTTGTACGAGTTGATGCACAGGGCCACGCCGTCGACCCCACCCAGGTACTTCATGAGGAAGGCCTTGCCCTCCATGACGCCCAGGCCGCCGGGAGGAGTGACGTCGCCGTCGCCGAGCACACGGGTGGAGTCGGAGACGACGGCCACCAGGTTGCCCCGGTTGGAGAGATCGAAGGAGGCATCGTTGTCGTCGCGGATGGAGGTGGAGACCATCGAGACACCGGGCGTGTAGTAGACGTTGAACCAGTTGAATCCGTAGAGGCCTGCCTTCGGCATGCTTACGACCTTGCCGCGGTAGAACTTGTGTATGCTGGCTGCGAGTTCTTTGAGGAAGAGGGTCTGGGCCTTCGCCCTCTGCTCGGGAGTGAAATCATCGGGAAAATAGGAGCCGAGGTCTGAAAGGCCGAGGTCCGGTGTCTTCATGGTTGCTGCTCCTGGAGCGTATGTGGGATGACTTGGTATTGAAATATCATAATACCCCGTCTCGTGCCGCCCGCGCCCGTCGGCCGGAAGGTTTCCTGCCGGGGGCTTCGCTTTTTGGCAACCTGCTAGTACGATTCTCCAATGACACCGGGTGAGCAGCGGCCATATAGACTGGAGGAGGAAGAGGTCGTCACGCGAATGACGCCGGCCGTCCAGCGGCTGACCGACCGCGTGGTGAAATCGTTGTTCCTGTGGGCCATGCCCATCTGGATCAAGCCCAACTACCTCACGTTTCTGCGTTTTCTCCTGATCCCGGTTGTGCTGATTCTGCTCGGCGTCCACCACCCATGGTGGGCGTTCGGAGTGTTCGTCGCAGCCGTCTGCACGGATTTCTTGGACGGCGCCATGGCCCGGACCAGACATCAGACTACTATCCTCGGGACCTACCTGGACCCGGTGGCGGACAAACTGCTCATCGGAGCCGTCCTGGCCTGGATAGGCTGGGAGTACCTGGTCATCGACATCATCCTGGCGTTCATCGCCCTCGAATTGATCCTGTCGGCCGTCGCCGCTCGTATCCTTCTGCGAACCGGGAGCGCCCGATCCTCGAACGCCTTCGGCAAGACGAAGATGGTAGTGCAGAGCGTTGCCGTGTTCATATTCCTCATAGCGAGGATCGTTGATTCGGGGGCCTGGACAAGGGTTTCCCTCTATCTCCTGTGGCTTGCCCTCGCACTGGCGCTGGCCTCAGGCTTGACTCAAATCCAGGGATTCATGAGAAGGCGACCAGAGTCCGGCAAGGGAGGACCGGGGGCACGACCCCCTCGGCAACCGCCCCGAGACTAGCCATCACGCCGCGGCCTCCAGCGGGATGGCGGGGGCAGGCTTGAAGCGACCTACCGGTTCCCCACCACCCGGGTCCAGTCCGCCAGGGCATATAGGAACAATCCCAGACGTTCGCGCACGGCCTCGTCCACGAGCCTGCCGGCCTCGTCGAAGCTTTGGCCGGCCCGGGGCACCCGTAGTTCCGGCTGCAGCATGGCATACGAGTCGGTGAAGACGAACATCTGCCGCAGAGCGAGTTGACTCCGCATGGTCCCACTGTCCCCGCTTGAACAGCCCATGATGCCGATTGGCTTCCGGCGCAAGCAGCAGGTCTTGGGCGGCCGGGAAGCCCAGTCCAACGCATTCTTGAGCACGCCGGGGATGGAGTAGTTGTACTCCGGAGTGGCGATGAGGAGAGCATCGGCTCCCTCGATGCGTTTCTTGAGGCGGGCCACCGGTTCCGGGTCGCCCTGGATCCGCACGTCGTCGTTGTAGGGCGGGATGTCGTCGATGCGCCCTATGTCGAGAGTTACCCCGGCGGGTAGCATGTCTGCTGCCGCACGGAGAAGCGCCTTGTTGTACGAGCCGGCCCGCAGACTGCCGGCTATACCGAAGAACCGGAGTTCGGTCGCTTGGTCAGCCATGCCCCGCCCTCCTACTTCTTTCGCTTCTCGAGGAAGGCCGTCATACGGGAGGTGCGCTCCTCGTCGAAAGAGAGAGCCCAGATGGAAGCCTCGATCTCGCACCCGGCCTGCACGTCGATGTCCTGGCCGGCCCGCACTGCCCGCTTGGTCAGGCGGACCGCGTTCTTCCCGTTGGCCGCGATGGCCAGAGCGGTCTTCATCACCTCATCCCACAGGTCCTCGTGCGGCACCACTCTGTTCACGAGACCCGCGGCCGCAGCTTCCTGAGCATCGATCATGCGGCCGGTGAGCATCAACTCCAGCGCCCTCGCTGTGCCGATGGCACGAGGTAGGCGCTGAGTGCCCCCGAAGCCGGGGGTGATGCCCAGGGAGACCTCCGGCGCGGCGAATTTTGCCCGGTCGGAGGCGATGCGGATGTCACAGGAGAGGACGACCTCGGTGCCGCCGCCCAACGCGAAGCCGTTGACGGCGGCTATGGTGGGTTGAGGCAGGTTCTCGAGCTTGTGGAAGACCCGGTGGGCCCGGGTGGAGAGGGCATAGGCCGTCGCCGGTTCCATATGCTGCATCTCGGCGATGTCGGCTCCGGCCACGAAGGACTTGTTGCCGGCGCCGGTCACGATGACCACGGTCACCGAATCGTCGGCCGCGACCTCGTCCAGCACCTGCTCCAGGTCCATGAAGACCTGGGTGTTGAGCGGATTCAGGACCTCAGGCCGGTCGATCGTGACAGTGCATATATCGCCGTCTCGAGAGACGTTCACCAACATGCGACCCCTCCCCTCGACATAGGTTTCATCCTCGCCGTCGACTCCGCCCCTACTCTACTCTCCAGAAAAGGGGGGCGCCGGTCTGTTGCCGGCGCCCCGCGAGGCCACCTTCGCCTGAATCCGAAGCCGATGCGCCCTCTTCGCGCACAGGCGCCAATCGGCTCAGTACTCGTAGAAGCCGCGCCCGGTCTTGCGGCCGAGGAACCCCGCCCGCACCATCTTCTTGAGCAGTGGGCAGGGCCGGTACTTGCTGTCGCCGGTCTCTTTGAAGATGTTCTCGATGATCGCCAGAGTGACGTCCATGCCCACCAAGTCGGCCAGGCGTAGCGGGCCCATCGGGTGGTTGGCGCCGAGCTGCATGGCGGTATCGATATCCTCGCGGCTGGCAATGCCTTCCTGCAGCACGAAGGCCGCCTCGTTGATCATCGGGAAGAGGATGCGGTTCACCACGAATCCGGGGGCCTCGGACACCGTGACCGGGGTCTTGCCTATGGAGTTCGTGAACTCCACGCACTCCTCGATGGTCTCGGCGCTCGTCCCGGCCCCCGCGATGATCTCCACCAGGGCCATGGCCGGCGCCGGGTTGAAGAAGTGCAGGCCGATGAACCGGCCGGGCCGGGCGGTCATGGCCGCCAGCTCGGAAATGCTCAAGCTGGAGGTGTTCGAGGCGAAAATGGTCGCGGCCGGGCAGACCTTGTCCAGAGCCTGATACAGCGTCCGTTTCCACTCGACGTTCTCGGCGATGGCCTCGATGATGAGGTCGGCGCCTTTGACTTCGTCCGTGGCCTCGACGTTGACCACACCCGTGATCTTGGCAGTGATTTCCGCCGGGCGACCCGCTTCCATCTTGCCCTTCTCAACGGCTTTGCTGAGGGTCTTGTTTATGATGCCGAAGCCACGCTGGACGAACTCCTCGCTGATGTCGCCGAGGATGACGTCATACCCGGCTTCCGCCACCACCTGAGCGATGCCGGCACCCATGGTGCCGGCCCCCACTACTACGACTTTCCGGATCATGATGCGCCGCTACTTCTTGAGGATGACGGCCGCGTTGTTGCCGGCAGCGCCGTACACTTCCGACATACCGACTTTGGCGCCCTCGACCTGGCGGGCACCGCAGACACCGCGGAGCTGAAGTACCATCTCGTAGAGCTGGGCGAAGCCCTGAGCCATGGTCGCTTCGCCGAAGCTGGAGAACCCTCCACTCGGGCAGACGGGGATGCGCCCCCCTATGGCCATATCGCCCCGATCGAGACAGGCGCACGCTTCGCCTTCCTTGCAGAAGTCCATGGTCTCGAAGTACTGGAGCACGTGCCAGGCGCTGTTGTCGGGCAGTTCCACAAAGTCGATGTCGTCGGGACCGATTCCGGCCTCGTCGTAGGCGCGATGCGCGGCTACCCAGCTCTCGCTGATAACCGGCACGCCCGGTTTGGGGTTGATGCTCACGACAGGGATACGGGCCGTCGGGTCGCCGTACAGCGGGCTACCCAAAGCCGATGCGATGATCTCGACGGGCTTGCTGGTGAACTGCTTGGCCTTCTCTTTTGAGCAGAGGATGGCCGCACCGGCGCCGTCGCTCGTGGCGCAGATCTCGTAGAGGCGCAGCGGATCGGTGACCATGGCGGAATTCAGCACTTCCTCCACGGTGAACTCGCGTTGGTAGCGGGCCTTGGGATTCAGCTTGCCGTGCTTGCTCAGCATCGTCTTGACCTTGGCCAGATGCTCTTCGGTGTCGCCGAACCTGGCCATGCGCTTGCGCATCTCGAGGGCCCAGTACACCGGGTTGGGCAGGCCCAGGTTCCAGCGCAAAGTGTCGTCGGACGGAACCGGCTCTTCGTGGTACACCGGCAGCGCCGGGAAGAAGCCCTTGGCCGACTTGTCGGAGCTTACCGCCAGGACGATATCCGCCGCGCCCGAGGCCACGGCCATGGCGGCCACCGTCAGCATGGTGCCGCCGGTCGCGCAGGCGTTGTTCACGTTGACGACGGGGATTCCCAGGTTGCCCATGACCTCTTCGGTGTAGGTCCCGGAGTAGATACCCTTGCGGCCTCCCCAGAGCTGGGAGCCGGAGATGATGAAGCCGATATCCTTCCACTCGACGCCGGCGTCTTTCATCGCCTCGTCGATGGCATCTTTGGCCATTGCGGTCCACGGCTTCTCCGGGAATTTGCCCCAGGGATGAAGCCCCACGCCAACGATCGCCACATCCTTCATATTCATCACACCTTTACTGGTTGGAGGCTGCGTTCTTCCAGCTGCATGCGCATCCCCTTCGGGTCAGACCGCCTTGAATTTCCAGGCGATGACGTCCTCGCCCGTCTTCTTCGTGTAGAGGGTGCCGACGGTCACTTCGACCTCCTGGCCGACGGTGACTTCGTCGGCAGTGACGTCTTCCATCATGCCGATGATGGTGATGCCTTCGGGGAACTCGACGGCAGCGCAGACGATGGGCTCATAGGGCTCTTTGGCCACGAAGGGCGGCGGCGGCGGGTAGTTCATGACGGAGAAGTTCTCCACCTTGCCACGCCGGCTCAGATGTGTGTCTTCCACGTTCTTCCCGGTGCAGTTGGGGTTGTGACACGTGAACGTCTTGGGGAAGAAGTAGTCCCCGCACGATGTGCAGTGCGTGACGATGAGGCTCGGCTTACCTTCCGACATGTCGAACAAGTTCTCACCGATCAGCACCTGATTGCTCTCTGCCACGTAGACCTCCGTTTCGCTTGTCGCTCGCGGCGCTCCGGCGGAACGCCCCCTCGCGGACCTGTTTCTCTTCACTCCCGGACTGCCGGCGTCACGGACTCTTGGACCGCCTGTTTCCGGCGATCCGGCCGCTAGCCGACGACCTTCCTCTCCCTCATGTCGGCTATCTGCTCGGCGCTGTAGCCCAGGCTCTTCAGCACCTCGTCGGTGTGCTCGCCAAGCGCCGGGACGTACGACTGGATGGACGCCGGGTCCTGAACGAAACGCACGGGCTCGTTGATGAGCTTCAGCTTGCCCACGCCCGGCTGATCGATCTCGGAGAAGAACTCCATGGCCTCAGCCTGTGGATCGTCGATGACGTCGTACGGCGAGAGGATGGGGCCGTACATCAGGTTGTTCTCGCGCAGCCGCACCTCCCATTCGGCGTAGGTGCGCTTGGTGAACTCTTCCTCCAGCATGGGCTTGAGCACGGCGCGATGCTCCTGGCGGAGGGCCGTTGTCTGGAAGCGCGGGTCCTCAGCGAGGTCCGGCCGGTCGAGGGCCTTCGTGAACCTGCCCCAGAAGGCCGCGCCGGTCGGGTCCGAAGCGGCCGCGTAGCGGTCGCCGGCAGTGAGCTGCAGCCAGCGCTCGTCTTTGGTCTTGTAGACGTCGTAGAACGGGTTGTCCGACTTGGCCGGGTCGACGATGCGGAGCGGGAGGCCCATAGCCGCATCCATGATGTCGGCGCCCACCATCCACACACCGGTATGGTAGAGGTTGAACTCCACCAACTGCCCCTTGCCGGTGCGCTCTTTGTGATAGAGAGCGGCCGCGATGCCGCCAAAGATCTCCATGGAGGTGACCCGGTCGATGATGCCCGGCCGCGAGGTGGGCGGCAGAGAGCCGGGCACGGTGAGCATGTACTGGATGCCCGAGCGCGCCCAACCGGCAGCGAAGTCGTAGCCCGGCATCTCTTTGTCGGGTCCGCTGGTGCCGTAGGCCGTGACGATGCCGTAGACGATGCCGGGGTTGACCGCGGAGATGGACGCGTAGTCCATCCCCAACTTCGCAAGGGCTTCCTGTCGGAAGTTGGTCAAGAAGACGTCGGCGTCTTTGACCAGGTCGTACACGACCTTCTTGCCGTCGTCGTCCTTGAGGTTGACACACATGGCCCGCTTGCTTCTGTTGTGCAGATAGAACCCCGGGTTGATCTCCGAACCGCGGAACACGCGGGACTGATCGCCAGTGAGGGGCTCGACTTTGATGACATCAGCACCGCAGTCGCCCATGATGGACGATGCCGCCGGGATGGCCACCACGTGCCCGACTTCTACGATCTTCACTCCATCAAGTACTCCGGGCATGCCTTCCTCCCACCTCAAGTGTCAAGCCTTGTCGCGGCCGTTTTCATATGTGACGTTTCGTAGCGGAGCGGCGGAAACCCGCCTGGCGCCTCATTATACAACAGGGTTGATCTCAGACCCGGCTGTTTTTGGTATGTGCGTACCAAATTTGTCAGAAGCGAAGCGGGCAGCCCCATCTCCGGCAGTCAGCGTGCGATATCATCGGCACCAGACTACAGTCGAGAGCCCATCGGGAGGCGTTCCTATGGCCGATACCTACGAATTCATCATCTACGAGAAGGCCGACCGGGTAGCCTGGATCACCCTCAACCGGCCGGAGGCCATGAACGCCCAGAGCGACGGGCTGCGCATGGAGTTGGTGGATGCCCTCGAGACCGCATCGGTGGACGAGGATGTCTTCGTCGTCGTCATCACAGGGGCGGGAGACAAGGCGTTCAGCGCTGGGGCCGACGTCGCCCAGTATGTGACCCGTGTTCCTTCCTACGTGGTTTCGCAGAAGTACATAACCCGGCCCTTCGAGCTGATCCGCAACATGACCAAGCCGGTCGTGGCCATGGTCAACGGCCTGGCCCTCGGCGCCGGTTGCGAACTGATGATCTCCTGCGACATCATCATCGCCGCCGACGACGTCCGGCTCGGCCAGACCGAAGTGCGCGTGGGTCTCATCCCCGGCGGCGGCGGTACCCAGGTCCTCCCCCGCGTTGTGGGCGAGAAGAAGGCCAAGGAACTCATCTTCACCGGGGCCATGATCACCGCCCAGGAAGCCATGGATCTCGGGATCGTCAATCAGGTCGTGCCCCGGGAACAGTTGCGCGAGGCGACGCAGAAGATGGTGGATTCCCTTCTGCGCAACAGCCCGGCTATCATCGGGCTGGCCAAGATCGCCATCAACCGCTCCCTGGAGATCCCCCTCCAGGCGGGCATGAGCTACGAGCGCGACCTGTTCGCTTTGGCCTTCAGCTATGAGGATCAGAAGGAAGGGGCAAAGGCGTTCCTGGAGAAGCGCAAGCCCGAATACAAGGGCAGATAGCCTTCGGGGGAGCGCCCCAGCTTCAAGACTTCGGCGGCATGAGAGCGCGGCGAGCGGCCTTCGGCCGGCTCGCCGCCGTCATCACGACTCGAATACGATCACATTCCGCAGGGTCTCGCCGGCGGCCATGGACTCGATAGCCTCGTTGATGCGCTCAAACGGATAACGGGCGGCGATCAACTCGTCGAGCTTGTAGCGCCCGGCCCGGTAGAGGTCGATGATCTTCGGGATGTCGATCCACAGGCAGATAGAACCCATGTAGCCGCCGGTGACCGTCTTCTCGTTGATAGCGAACTCCGCCGCAGGGAACGAGGCCAGCGCGTCGGTGGCCGGCGGAAGTCCCACCATCACCGCCGTCCCGCCTCGGCAGAGCATGGCGAACGCCTGCTCGAGGGCGCCGGCGCTGCCGACGGTGACGAACACGTAGTCCGCGCCCCTGCCTACAGTCAGTTCTTTCACGGCAGCCACAGGATCGGCGGTCTTGGCGTTCACTCCATGGGTCGCTCCGAACTCCTTCGCCCGCTCCAGTTTGGAATCGAGGATGTCCACGGCGATGATCGGATTGGCCCCACAGGTGAGAGCGCCCTGGACCGAATTCAGCCCCACTCCGCCGGTGCCGATCACCACCACGCTCGAGAGGGGCCGCACCTTGGCTCTGTTCACCACGGCCCCGAAACCGGTGGTGACCCCGCAGGCGAGGAGCGACGCCACGTCCATAGGGAAACCAGGGTCTATCTTCACCAGCTGCGACACGTGCACCAGAACGTATTCGGCGAACCCGCCGACCCGGGCCTTCTGAATGATCTCTTCGCCTTTCTGGTCCCACAGAGTGCCTCTGTTGTCGTACGTTGTCTTGGTCTCGCAGAAGTAGGGCTTGCCGGTGCGGCAGAAGAAGCATTCGCCACATGCCTCCAGCAGGCTGACGATCACCGGGTCACCCCGCTTGAAGGAGGTGACCTCCGCGCCGACCTCCTCTACATATCCTGCGGTCTCGTGCCCGCCGACAAAGGGGGTCTCCCCGCCGAAATCACCTTTGAGGTCGTGGATGTCGCTGTGGCAGATGGCGGTCGCTGCGACCCTCACCCTCACTTCGTCCGGGCTCGGAGCGCGCATGGTCACCTCTTCGATGACCAAAGGCTTGTTGAACCCGTAGCAGACAGCAGCCTTCACGCCCGTCCTCCTCCCGTAGCCCGGACCATTCGCACTGTACGGGGCGGGGCCGCCCGCGAGGGCTGCCCCGCCCGGCTCCGCGTAGCCATCTAACCTGAGATGAGCTCCATCCCGACCTCGGCCCGTGCCTCGTTGATGTGTTTGAGCACGGCCTCCTCAATCGGCATCACACTGAAACCGAAGTCTTCCTTCGCCCGGTCGCAGTTCACCAGCCAGGGCAGCTCACAATCCTCCGGCTGATCGCCGAAGGTGATCTCCGCATCCGGGATGAACTTCTTGACCGCCGCGGCGAAATCCTTGAGCGTCACCGCCGGGCCGCCCAGGTTGTAGGCGGAGTGGGGCGACGCCTCGGATTGCAGGGCCAAGCGGGTGAACTCGCCCACCTCATCCGAGAGGATCGTGGAGAACTTCCAATCACCCGTGCACTCGAGGTGCACCGGCTTGCCGACGGCCGGCAGCGACACGATGCTGGAGAACCAGCGCACGAACACCGGGTCCTTGCCGCCGTGACCGTAGCCGATGCAGGGACGCAGAGCTGTGGACTTGATGCCGTACAGCTCGTCGTACTGGCCGGCGAATACTTCCGCCAGGCACTTCGACAGCGCGTAGACGCTCCCCGGATAGGGCAGCAGCCGGTCGTCTTCGGTGATCTCCCGGTCGCCGTAGTCGCTCTGTTCGCCGTACACCGTCTCGGAACTCGCATACACCAGACGCTTGATCCCCAGGATCCTTGCCGCCTCGAAGAAGTTGGCCATCCCCTGCAGCCCGATCTTCATGTTGAGCCAGGGCATCGGGTCCTTGGAGAGGATCATCGCCCAGTTGACCATCCGGTCCACGGCGTTCTCGCTGGCCGCGACCAGCAACTGCTGCAGATCGGATATGTCGCCGCGAACGTACTTGAACTTGTCCGCGTACGGTTCGATTCGCTTGTAGAAGAGCGCGTCCGGCGGCTGTACATCGTACGTGACGACCAGTTCGTAGTCGGAGTCGGCGAGCAGAGCCAGGGCCGACTTCTTGCCGAAGAGTCCACTGCCACCGATGATCAAGACTCTCATGAGACCTCCTGTCAGTGAGGCACGCCGGTCCACCTGGGGCCGCGGGGGCCGGCGTTCGATTTCCGCGTGGCGCTGTAGGCGCACCGCCGTGGCGCGTGCCTACAGCGCCCCACGGCGAGGCATCATCTCCCTGCGATCTTCTCTTTCTTCCTGATGCACTCCTTCACCGACACCGCGATGTCGTCGGCGCTCAGGGCGAAGTGATCCATGAGCTCGTCGCGCTCGGAAGTGATGAGGCCCGACTGCCCGAACTCGTCCTCCACGCCGACCTTCACGAGCGGGGTGGGCAGGTTCTCGCAGAGGCAGCAGGCCACCGCGTCGCCCAGGCCGTTGATGTCGCTCGAGTTCTCGGCGGTCACGATGGCGCCGGTGCGGGCAGCAGCCGCGATGATGGCTTCCTCATCGAGAGGCTTCAGGGTGCTCATGTCAAGCACGCCGACGTCGAGCCCATCCCCTTCGAGGAAGTCGACGGCCTTGATGGCTTCCGTCACCAGGTAGCCGGTGGCCACGATAGTCGCATCCGTGCCGTCCCGCAGCGAATAGGCCTTGCCGATGTCGAACTGGTAGCCGTCGGTGAAGATGGTGAACGGGTCGGGGCTCATCTCCTGCTTGATCACGGCAGGCCCCTGGTACCACATCATGGCCTGCGCGGCTTTCTCGGCTTCCACCGCATCGGCTGGGTTTATCATCACCAGGTTCGGCAGGTTGCGCAGACTCCCCCACCCTTCGATGGTGGCGTGAGACACCCCCACCTCGCCCCAGATGCCTTCCCGGGCGATGAATTTCACGTTGAACCGATCCACGAGGATGCTCTGGCGGATCTGGTTGTACGCCCGACTCATGCCGGCAAACAGGAAGTTGTTGATCACCGGGACATAGCCCTCGGACGCCAAGGCGGCCGACACACCCACACCGTTCTGCTCTGCGATGCCGCACTCGATCATGCGGTCGAACATATTGTCGACGAACCACTCGATCTCGGGGAACTGCATGTCCTCGAGGATGGCGAGGGCCTTGGGGTTGTCGAGAAAGGCCTGCTTCATGGCTTTGCCGATCCCCTTACCCACGTTCACGGGCTCGCCGATCGACACGTGCTCATTCCATGTCGCCATACTTGGCCCTCCCTTCCGCCACGCCCTTCTTCATCTCCTCACCGCGGCCAAGGTGCATGTGCAGCTCTTCCCAGTTCGAGACGCCGCGGCCCTTGACGGTGTGGGCGATGATGGCCTTCGGCTTGTTGTCGCCATACTGCTTGCTCACGAGGTCGAGAGCGTCCAGGATCTGGCGGATGTCGTGCCCGTCGATCTCGTAGACGGTCCAGTTGAAGGCCTTGAACTTGTCCACCAGGGGTTCGATGGGCATGATGTCGTTCGTCGGCCCATCCAGCGACCACTTGTTGTAGTCGACGATGGCAATGAGGTTGTCCAGCTTGAACTTGGCGGCGAACATGATGCCTTCCCAGCACTGCCCCTCGTGCAGCTCGCCGTCGCCCATGATGCAGTAGACCCGGAACTTCGGGTTGTAGCGCACGATGTACCGGGGCAGGAAGGTGTCCTGGCGGGAGGGCGGATTGAACTTCATGTTCAGCTTCTCGGCCAGCGCCAGGCCTGCCGCGAATGAGATCCCTTGGCCGAGCGACCCGCCCGAGAAATCTATGCCCGGCGTGCACCAGCGGTCGGCGTGGCCCTGGAAGGGCGAGCCGTAGCAGTAGTAGGTGCCGAGGGTCTCCTCGGAGTACATCCCCAGTTCCACCAGCGCTGCGTAGATGGCCTCGCAGCAGTGGGCCTTGGACATGATCACCCGGTCGCGCTCCGGCCAGTCGGGGTTCTTGGGATCGAACTTGATGTGGTGGAAGTACAGGGAGGTGATGATCTCCATCACCGACATCGTCCCGCCCACATGACCCTGATTGAACGTGCAGAACTGGGTCAGGCAGTGGTCGGTCATCCTCTTGGCCCTGGCCTCCAGTTCCTGGATGAGGGCGTCGCTATGACTCATGGACGACCCGCCTTTTGATCTCGATCTTCACCGAATCGGTGGACAGTGTCGCTCCGCAGCGCGGGCACTGGTTGCCGTAACCCGCGAGGACGGCCGACTCGTCGGGAATGGCGCGCATGTACAGCCTGCGCTTGATCTCCTCCCCGAAGTACAACAACATGCCGCAGTTGCCGCAGTTGATGGTCTCACTCATGCTGATACCTCACTTTGGGCGACCTCTTTTCGAGTGGCTCATCGGTTCTTGCATCGACCCACCGCCGGCGACCGGCTGCGCCGGCCGCTAGGGCTTCACAAGGATCTTGATGTCGGTGCTCGTCTTGCGGCTCGCCAACGCCGTGGCGATATCTTCCAGGGGCACGACTTGGGTGATCATCGGCTCGAGATCGAGCTTGGACAGCAGATTGAGCGATCGGGGGAACACATACGGCGCAAGGATCGTGGCCCGCACGGTGAGCTCGCTCCCGAAGAGCTGGAAGGGCCGCACCGGGATGGCGGCGTCCTCGTGGTAGGCGCCCGCCCACACGATGGTGCCGTACTTGCCGGCCAGGTCGAGCGTCGCCGGGACCGCCTTGATGTTGCCACTGCACTCGTAGACCGTGTCGAAGCCCCGGCCCTGGCTGAGTTCCATCGCGGCCGCGAGCAGGTCTTCGCTCAGGGGGTCGACGACGACGTCGGCCCCGTAGTACTCGGCCATGGCCCGCTTCTCAGGCATGGGGTCGGAGACCAGCACCCGGGCCGCCCCCGCCCTCATGGCTATCTGCTGCACCAGCAGGCCGATTGTCCCCCCGCCCGATATGGCCACCGTCTTACCGGGAGCGATATTCCCGAGGTCGACCGCGTGGGTGGCGATGGTCACCGGCTCGAGCATGGCCCCGCGTTCGAAGCTGACGTCGTCCGGCAGGGGATAGAGACAGCTCTCGGCGTAAAGCGCATACTCGGCGAAGCCGGCCTCGTACGAGGTCACGTGCTCACAGAACTGCTCCATCTTGTTCCGGCAGTAGTAACAGGCCCCGCAGTAGTCGCGGAAGTTCATGGCCACGCGCTGGCCCACCTGCCAATCACCCAGCAGGCCGGGGCCGAGCTCGACGATGGTGCCCGAGGCCTCATGGCCGGTGGTGAACGGGGCCGGCGGCCACCAGGGCGCCTTGAGCAGACCGAAGGTGCCCTCGTAGATTTCCGGATCGCTGCCGCAGATGCCGCAATAGGCGATCTTGACCTTCACCTGACCCGGGCCGGGAACCGGCTCGGGGATCTCGTCCACGCGGGTGTCGAAAGGACCATAGGTGCGCGCCGCCTTCATGTCACGGCTCCCGTAGTTCGATGGCAAGGTTGCCGATGGGACTGTGCTTGAAGTAGCAGAAGCCCGGTTGCCCGGGGACGATCGAGCTGGTCCAGACCTCGGCCCCGGCGGCGATCATCTTCTCCATGTCGCCTTTGAGGTCGGTGGTCAGCCAGCCGATGTGATGGAGCCCCTCCCCCTCCGCGTCCAAGGACTCCTTGAGCGCCTGCTCCCCTGCGACCGGCTCGAGCAACTCCAACTCCACATCACCCATCCTGCCGTTGCTGATGAGGGTGGTCCATTCCGCCGGCCGCCCGTTCAGCTCGCCCTTGAAGTCGATGGCGAACGTGCGGTGATCGTCATCGAACGCGAAAGGGCCGAAGCCGAGGGCTTCCATCTGGGCTATGGCCTTCTCCATGTCTTTCACGACGATGCCCACGTGGTGCAGCTGCTTGGTTGGGAACGACGGTTTCTCTTCAGCCACTTCAGCCCCCTTTTCTGTTGGAGATGATCATGTGGTCCGGCGAAGACCAGAGCCGCCTGGGATTGGATCAGGTGAGAAACGAGTCGCGGGACGTGCTCCAGGTTGGACAGGAGCGTCGGCTTTCTCGACCGCTGCCCGCATCACACCCCTCCATGCGCTGAATGCCGCCCCGACTTCCATGAGGCAGGCGCGGCATTCGCCTTCGTGATCGTAACTATCCGCGCGCTGCTACTTGCCTGAACGTCTTCCGAAGAACAGCTGCCGCGAGTTCTCGCCGATACCGAGCAAACCGGTCGGCAGGAACAACATCACCAAAATCATGATGACGCCGAGGATGACCGGGTGCCAGCCGGGGAAGTATTTGCCTCCGTACCAGGTGATCAGGTAGACGACAAGCGCACCGATCCACGGGCCGACGATTGTGCCGGAGCCGCCGAGTACCACCATGACAATGGGAATGAACAACCAACTCATGTCGAACACGTTCATGGGCATCGGGTGCAGCAGGTAGTAGCAGTACAGACTGCCCGCCAGCCCTGCCAGCCCTGCGGCCACAGCAAAGGCGAAGATCTTGTACTTGAGCACGTTGATGCCGTGCGAAGCGGCCGACACCTCGTCCTCCCGGATGGCCTTGAGAGCCAGGCCGATGCGGGAACGGGTCATGATCAACACGATCAGGGTCGCGACGATGGCCACGATGAACGCCGCATAGTAGTGCGTGAGCAGGTTGAACGTGACGTTCTCGGGCATAACTTTGATGAGAAGCTTTCCTTCGCTGCCTCCGGTCACACGTCCTCCATTGAGGAAGAGCACCTTGACGATCATCCCGAGACCGAGGGTACCGAAGGCGAAATAGTCGCCGCGCAGACGGGACAGCAGCGGTAGACCGATGAGGACGGCCAGGATGGCCGGCGCAATGAGGCTCAGAATCATCAGCACCGGATCGAACCAGTAGCCGGTGTGCGTGACATTCCAGAACCACAGCAGCGCCGTGGTGAAGGCGCCCAGGCCGAAGAAGGCGTTCTGGCCGAGACTTATCTGCCCGGTGTAGCCGGCTATCAGGTTCCAACCCTGGGCGACTACCCCGTAGACGAACACCATGAAGAAGAGGATGCCCAGTTCTTTGTTGGCGACGTCGTAATAGAGGGGGAACGTGGCGAAGAACAGGACCGCCACGACGGCGAGGCCGATCCAGACCATTCTCGTCCGACCACCTCGCAGGATGGCGGGCATAACCCCTCGGCCG
>CAZWAR010000050.1:0-3516 GCA_964631965.1 uncultured Gaiellales bacterium | reverse complement strand
GGCGGCGGGGATATCTACAGACCTCATCCGAACACCATCGCTATCCTGGCTCCCATTGTCAGACCTTCTTCAAAACGCCCCGCCTGCCGAACAGGCCGGTGGGCAGGAAGATCAGCACCAGAACGAAGACCCCGTACGAAACCGCCTCGATCCAGCTGATGCTCAGGTAGTAGGCGGTGAGGTTCTCAATGATGCCGAGGATGAGACCCCCGGCGAGAGCTCCGAAGACGTTTCCGAGGCCGCCGAGCGTCAGAGCGATGAGGGCCTTCAGGGCAAAGCTGAAGCCGAACTGGTAGTCGAACGAGTAGACGGTGGCCATCCCCACCCCGGCCACGCCCGCCAGACCGATGCCGACGGCAAAGCTGACGGCGCACACGAAGACCGAGTTGATGCCCTGGAGGGTCGTCGCCTCCATGTCCTCGGAGGCAGCGCGCACAGCGGTGCCCAACCGCGTCCGTCTGAGGAACCAGAACACGACGGCCGCCGACACGATTGCCAGCCCAAGGAGGCCAAGGCGGAGATATCCCACTCGGATATCCCCGATGACGAGAGTGGCCGTCGCATAGGAGATGTTGAGACCGCGCGGGTTGGCCGACCACGCCTTCAATATGGCGTTCTCGATCAGATACATCAGACCAACGGCGATCAGGAGTGAGACGTTCTTGTCCTCGAGCGCGGCCGCCTTCTGGAAAAGCGTATAGAACAGGCCCATACCCACCAAGAACGCGAACGGCACGACTATGAGCAGGCAGAGGTAGGGATCGATACCCGCCTTCGTGAACAGCCAGAACACTATGAAGGCGAAGAACACGATGACCGAGCCCTGGGCCAAGAAGATGATCCTCATGGTGCCGAAGATGAGGCTGAGGCCCGCGGCCGCGATGCCGTACATGGAGCCGAGAAGTATACCGTTGATCACGACTTGCACGAATGAATTCATACGAGCTTGCTCCCTCGCTCGCCTACATACGCCTTCCGCACGTCGGCGTTGGCAAGCAGTTCTTCGCCGGTGCCACTCAAGACGATCTGCCCGGTCTTCATGACGTACGCCCTGTTACAGACCTTGAGCGCCATATGGACGTTCTGTTCCACCATCAGAACCGTCGTCCCCTGCTGGTTGAGCGCAACTATGAGGTCGAAGATGGTGCGGGTGAGGATGGGGCTGAGGCCGAGAGAGGCTTCGTCGATCATCACCAGCCTGGGGCGGGCCATGACCGCACGCCCGATGGCCAGCATCTGCTGCTCGCCCCCGCTCAGCAGCCCGGCTTTGCCGTTTGCCCGCTCCTTGAGGATGGGGAACAAGCCGAAGACCCGTTCCAACGACTCCGAGAAGTTGGCGCGGGCCTTGGGAATGTACGCCCCCAACCTGAGGTTCTCCAGCACCGTGAGCGTCTGGAACAGCCGCCGTCCTTCCGGTACGAGCACCAACCCCCGGTCGACCCGGTGCTTGGTGCTCAGTCCGCCCACACTCTCATCCGCGAACACGACCGAGCCGTGCCCGGGATGAATGAGACCCGCAACGGATTTGAGGAGGGTCGATTTTCCGGCGCCGTTGGAGCCGACAAGAGCCACGATCGAGCCTTCCTCGACCTCCAGGGAAACACCTACGAGCGCCTTGACGTCGCCGTAGGAGACCTTCAGATCCTTGACCTCAAGCAGTGGGTTCGCCAAGATAGGCCTCTATCACTTTCGAATCACACGCCACGTCATCCGGACAGCCGTCGGCGATCTTGACGCCGTAGTCGAGCACGGCCACCCGGTCGCAGAAGTCGAGGACGGCATCCACACGATGTTCGATCCAGAGTATGGCGAACTTCCGCTCGTCCTTGGTCGCTCTGATGATCTCCAGCAGGTGCTCGATCTCGGCGGCATTGAGCCCGGCCATGGGCTCGTCCAGCAGGATCAACTCCGGCATGGACGCAAGCCCCATCGCGATCTCCAGAAGGCGCCGATCCGACAACGTCAGGTTCGCCGCCTTCACGTCCTTCTTGCCAGACAGTTCGACGAGAGCAAGAGCTTCTTCGGCTCGTTGTTTCGGACCCGCGCCCGGATACTTGCCCCCGTAGACCGCCGCCGTCATCACATTGTCGAACGCCGACATCTTGAGGAACGCCCGAACCAACTGATAGGTCCTGGTTATACCGAGGTGGCAGATCTTGTGAGCAGGGAGACCGACGATCTCCTTGTCCTTGAACCGGATGCTGCCGCTGTCGATGGGGTAGATGGAGGTGATGAGGTTGAACACCGTCGACTTTCCGGCGCCGTTGGGCCCGATGAGCCCCACGATCTCTTCCTCCCGCACCTCGAAATCGAGGTCGGTGATGACATGAAGACCACCGAAGTGTTTGTCGACTTTGGTGAGCGTCAGAAGCGAATCGCCGGCTGCCATGGTCCCCGCCTACCGCCCCAGCCGGCTCATGTGCATATCCGATGTGGGCTCTCGTGAAGCCCGGTTCCACCGAAGGAGAGCGGGGCGATTCGCCCGCCCGAAAGATGCACTGCAGTACCCAACTATATCCCCCCGGATGCTGAAGGCCGAAACGGAGCGCGGCCCTCGAAACGCTGGCACAAGATAGCAGATACCCCAAGCTTTGGGAAGACGGAGGCGCAGAGGACGGGCCTGAATCTGGTATGGAAATACCGGGAAGGGCCACAAGCTTGTAGTCCGCTAGAGCCTCCCTGTAGAATGGTTGAGTCGGGGTTGGGACGTACCAATCTGCACCCGTTTGTCGGGCAGGGCAAAGCCCGAGGGGGGGAGTCTATGAGGTGAGAATTTCCTGCCGTATCACCTATTTCATTACCTGTCCTATACAGTCTTCAACGACCAACAGGGGGGAAACATGTCAGAAGACAGAAGCGTAAGCCGTCGTGACTTCCTTAAGCTGGCCGGCGTCGCCGGTGCCGCGGTTGGCGCGGCGGGCGGCCTGGGTGGGCTGCTGGCCGCCTGCGGAAGCAGCGATACAACCACCACTGCTGCGGGGGCCGGCACAACCGCCGTGTCCACATCAGGGGAAATGGGCGATCCGGTGACCATCGGCGCCATCAACTCCTTGACCGGTGTCAACGCCCTCACCGGCGAAGAGCACCACTGGGCACAGCAGCAGTGCATCGACGACTGGAACAGCCTCAATGGCGGCGTCAAGCTCAACGACGGCAAGGTGCATCCGATCAAGATCAAGTTCGCCGATGACCAGAGCACCGACACCGCCGCCGCTTCTGCGGCAGAACAGCTCATCAAGTCCGACAACATCAAGATCATCCTCAGCTCGAACACCACCCCGTACAACCAGGCCGCTGCCACCGTGTGCGAGCAGTATCAGGCCTTCTACCAGATCTGCACCTCCTGGATCGACGACCCGGGCTTCATCGGCGGCATGAAACTGAAGTGGTCGGCGGACGTCTTCGAGATGGCTTCCAAGGCCGGCCTGGCCGCCGTGAACTCCAACAAGAACCGGGTCGACGGACCGGTGACCAAGTTCGCGGTCATGACCGAGAACAACCCGGACGGCGTAGGGT
>CAZWAR010000049.1:19639-21972 GCA_964631965.1 uncultured Gaiellales bacterium | reverse complement strand
CAGCGCCGGCTCGCTCGCTATCTGGCCCGCGCCGAAGCGCCGCTGGGTACATCGCCCCACACGTTGCGGCATTCGTTCGCTACGCACTTGCTCGAAGGCGGGGCGGATCTCAGGGTGATCCAGGAGATGCTTGGCCACTCGTCGCTCCGGACGACGCAGGTGTACACGCATGTTTCGGCCGCGCATCTGCGGAAGGCCTATCGCAAAGCACATCCACGGGCGTAGACTTCACTACCGATGATAGTCGACCCCAGCAAACAGCAAGATATCGACGAGTACTGGCGCCTCTACAAAGAGGAGAACGACCAGTGCGCGCGCGACCAACTGATCCTGGCCTACTCGCCCCTGGTCAAGTACGTGGCGGGCAGGATGAGCAGCGGACTTCCCGCTCACATCGAAGAGGCCGACCTGGTGTCCTACGGGCTACTCGGCCTGATCGGTGCCTTGGAGCGGTTCGACCCGTCGCGGAGCATCAAGTTCGAGACGTACGCCATCTCGCGCATCCGAGGTTCGATCATCGACGAACTGCGCGCACTCGATTGGGTGCCGCGTTCCGTGAGGAGTTGGGCGCGAAAAGTGGAGGCGAGCATCACCAGGCTGGAAAACGAACTGAAGCGGGCGCCTACCGACGAGGAGGTGGCGCTCGACCTGGAGGTCGAGGTCGAGGAATTCCACGACATCCTCAATCAGATCAGCTGCGCTTCGGTGGTTGCCCTCGACGAGTTCTGGGACTCGCCCAGCCAGAGCCAGGAAAAGGTGAACCTCATCGACACGATCGAGGATACGGCCGCACCCGACCCGTCGCGGGCCTTTCGCCAGCTGGCTGTCAAGGAAATCCTGGCCAGCGCCATCCAGCGCTTGCCCGAACGGGAACGTATCGTCATCGGCCTGTACTACTACGAAGGGCTCACCCTGAAAGAGATAGGCGAGGTGCTGGGGGTCACGGAATCCCGGATCTCCCAGCTCCACACCAAGGCGATTCTACGTCTGCGCGGTCGCATCAAGGAGGACCTCGATCTCGAGGCACTGGCCCGCTAGGGCCGACTCTTGAACCCGTAGGATGGGCGTCCATCGGACCGTTCTAGGGGCAGCACCCGAGGACCGGCGACCTGAACCCCTCGAGCCGCGCTCTCCTGTGCTAAACTGCGACGGCTTTACTACCAGCGACCCTGGGGAGCAATCGTTCCGGTGGTGCCGGGAGACCGGTTCCGGGGCGAGCCCCAAGGGGAATGTAACAGAACCAAAAGAGAGGTCAGCATGCCTGCAGCTTCTATGAAGCAGCTCCTTGAGTCTGGGGTCCATTTCGGCCATCAGACCCGTCGGTGGAACCCGAAGATGAAGCCCTATATCTTCACCGAACGGGGCGGCATCCACATCATCGACCTGCAGCAGACCACCGTTCTCCTCGACAGGGCCTACGACTTCGTGCGCAACATCGCGTCGAGGGGGGGCACCGTCCTGTTCGTGGGCACGAAGAAGCAGTGCCAGGACGTCATCAGGGACGAGGCGGCACGCGTGGGCATGCCGTACGTGTCCCATCGTTGGCTGGGCGGTCTGCTCACCAACTTCAGCACCATCGAGAGGCGTATCCAGCGTATGCACGAGTTGCGCAAGCGCAAAGAAGAGGGCCAGCTTCAGCTCCTGCCGACCAAAGAGCGTATGGGACTGGAGCGTGAGCTCGAGAAGCTCGAGATCAACCTGGGCGGCGTGAGCACGATGACCCGTCTTCCGGACGCCGTTTTCGTGGCCGACCCCAAGCGGGAGGCTATCGCCACCAAAGAGGTCAACAAGCTGGGCCTGCCGCTCATCGGTCTGGTGGACACCAACTGCGACCCCGACGAGGTGGATTACCTCATTCCGGGCAACGATGACGCCATTCGTTCGTGCGGCCTGATCGTCAAGACCCTCATGCGCGCTGTCGAAGAGGGCCGTGCCAAGTTCCAGGTGTCCGACTTCCAGCAGCGAGAGGCCGCTCGTGAGGCCGCCCAGGCCGCGGCTGCCAAAGCTGCGGATGAGGCTCGGGAGGAAGGGCCGAGGAGCCGTGACTCCCGGGGACGGGGCCAGCAGGGCGAACGCCGCGGTCCCGGCCAGGGCCGCCAGACTGGCGGCAGCCGTCCATACAGTAGTGACGCCGCTCGCACCGGTGGACGCGATGAGCAGCGGACTCCCCGGCCTTTGCCGGCTTCCCGCCGTCCGCGCCCGGCGACCCCGGCCGCTCCGGCAGAACCTGCCGCGGCTGAGAAACCGGCTGCCACCGAGAAGCCGGTAGCTGAGGAGAAACCGGCTGCCACCGAAAAGCCGGCAGCTGAGGAGAAGCCGGCCGCCGCTGAGAA
>CAZWAR010000049.1:7872-19539 GCA_964631965.1 uncultured Gaiellales bacterium | reverse complement strand
GAGAAGCCGGCCGCCGCTGAGAAACCGGCAGCTGCCAAGAAGTCGACTGCTCCTCCGGAGGAGCAGGCCGAGACGTCTGCGGAGAAACCGGCCGACGAGACCGGGAGCGAGGGTCGCGAGGAGGCTTGACCCGAGGCCGGCGGAACGGCCGGCTCTGGGAACACCGGCCGGGACCGGAGAGCGGCCCGGCTTGACGATGGAAAGAACCGTCTCGATGGAGGCATAGGATATGGCGATTGATGCTGCAACTGTGAAGAAGCTGCGCGACATGTGCGGCGCCGGCATGATGGAATGCAAGATGGCCCTGACGGAAGCGCAGGGCGACATGGACGAAGCCTTGAAGATCCTTCGGAAGAAGGGGATGGCCACCGCCGACAAGAAAGCGGCTCGGGCCACCAACGCCGGCATCATCGACTACTACATCCATCCGGGTGCTCAGGTCGGGGTCCTGCTCGAAGTGAACTGTGAGACCGACTTCGTGGCGAGGAACGAGGACTTCAAGAGTTTCGTCCACGACGTGGCGATCCACATCGCAGCGGCGGCCCCGCTTTGGGTGTCCCGGGACGACATCCCGGAAGAAATCAAGGCTTCGGAGGCGGAGATCTACGCTGCTCAGGCCAAGGCGTCCGGCAAGCCGGAGAACGTGCTCGCCAAGATCGCGGAGGGCAAGCTGGGC
Organism: uncultured Gaiellales bacterium; assembly: GCA_964631965.1. Classification (GTDB taxonomy): domain Bacteria; phylum Actinomycetota; class Thermoleophilia; order RBG-16-64-13; family RBG-16-64-13; genus CAIQPS01. The sequence continues at coordinate 18,863 of CAZWAR010000049.1, read as the reverse complement.
AAGTGGTACACCGAAGTGGCGTTGCTCGAGCAGCCGTTCGTGAAGGATCCGGACAGGACGATCGAAGAGCTGCGACGCGAGATCGTCGCTAAGATAGGCGAGAATATCGAGATCCGTCGCTTTGCCCGCTTCCGGGTGGGTGAAGGAGCGGCCTAAGGCCTTCTTCGAGGAAGGCGGCCGTCTGTACAAAGGACCTCGGGGCGGTGCCACGAGGGCAAGCCCTAGCCCGAGCGAGGAAGTATGACCCAGCAACCGGTGTGCAAGAGGGTTCTGCTGAAGCTGAGTGGGGAAGCCCTCCTGGGCGAACACGAGTACGGCATCGACCCGGTGCGCCTCCGCTCCGTGGCGCAGGAGATCAGCCAGGCGGTAGCGGCCGGTACGGAGATGGCCATCGTAGTGGGCGCCGGCAACATCTTCCGGGGAGTGTCCGGCGCCTCGCAGGGCATCGACAGGGCCACCGCCGACTACATGGGCATGCTGGCCACGGTCATGAATTCCATGGCGCTACAGGACGCGCTCGCCAAGTTCTCGACGCAGTCACGGGTGCTCTCGGCCATTGCCATGCAGGAGGTGTGCGAGCCGTACATCCGGGGTCGAGCCATCAGGCATCTCGAGAAGGGCAGGGTGGTGATCTTCGCGGCCGGCACCGGCAACCCGTTCTTCAGCACGGACACCGCGGCGGCGCTGCGAGCGCTCGAGATCGGGGCGGAGCGTCTCTTGATGGGCAAGAAGAAGTACGACGGCGTCTACACCGCCGATCCGGAGATGGATCCGGCGGCTACGATGATCGATGAGATCACTCATCGAGAGGCGCTGGAGCGCGGCCTCCGGGTCATGGATTCGACCGCTTTCGCTCTCTGCATGGACAACGGGTTGCCCATCGTTGTCTTCAACATGAGCGCCCCTGAGAACATCCGCCGAGTACTGCGGGGCGAGCGGGTTGGCACGATAGTGACCAGCGATCCGAACGGAAGGGGCTAGCATGATCAAGGAGCTGATGGACGACGGCAAGCGGCGCATGGAGGGCGCGGTTGAGTCGCTGCGCGGAGAATTCAACACTGTTCGCACCGGCCGGGCGTCCACCGGTCTGCTCGACAGGCTGCACATCGACTACTACGGTGCCAAGACGCCCCTGAAGCAGCTGGCCAACCTGGCGACGCCCGACCCGAGGACGATCTCCATCCAAGTCTACGACAAGGGCGCGGTCAACGCCGTGGTTCGTGCGATCCAGGAGTCAGACCTGGCGTTGACGCCCAACACCGACGGGCAAGTGATCCGTCTGAACATCCCCGCCCTCACCACCGAACGGCGCAACCAACTGGTCAAGCAGGTCAAGAGCATGGCGGAAGAAGGGCGGATCGCCATCCGCAACGTGCGCCGCGACATCATCGCAGGCATGAAGGATCTCAAGAAGGAAGGCGAGATCTCCGAGGACGACGAGCGCCGGGCCGAGGACGACGTCCAGAAGATGACCGACTCTTTCATCGAGAGGATCAACGAGCTCGTCCATCACAAGGAACAAGAGATTCTCGAGATCTGAACCGAAATGAAGCTCCCCGCTTGGCTGATTCGGATCCTGCCCGGTAGAGGGGGCGCTGCTCCCGCAGGTAGCGCTTACGATGCGCCGTCGGCCCGCCCGTACCATGTCGCGATCATCATGGACGGTAACGGTCGCTGGGCCAGGCGCCGCCATCTGCCCGTGAGCGCCGGTCATCGCGCCGGGGTGCAGGCTGTACGCAGGATCATCGAAGAGGCTCGGGACCTCGGACTGGGGCAACTCACCCTCTACTCCTTCTCCACCGAGAACTGGAGTCGGCCCACCGCCGAGGTGCAAGGTCTCATGAGCCTCCACGTGGAGATGATCGATCTGGAGGTCCCCGCGCTGCACGATAACAACTGCCGGGTGGTCTTCGTGGGGCGCAGAGACGGGCTGAGCGAGGAGCTGCTCGACCGCATGCGGTGGGCGGAGGAGTTGACCGCCGCCAACACCAGGATGATCCTTTTTATCGCGTTCAACTACGGCGGACGGCGGGAGATCGTCGATGCGGTCCGCGACGCCTGCAACGAGGGGGTGGAACCGGGCGCCTTGACCGAGGCCGACATCGCTGCCCACCTCTACTCGCCCCTCATGCGCGACCCCGACCTGGTCATCCGCACCTCTGGGGAGAAGCGTCTTTCGAACTTCCTCCTCTGGCAGGCGGCTTACTCGGAGTTCTACTTCTCCGACAAGCTCTGGCCGGACTTCGGCAAAGAGGAACTGCGGGAGGCACTTGCCGACTACGCGGCCCGAAGCCGGCGTTTTGGCCGGCGTAACGAGGAGGGCGATGCTTAGAAACCGCCTTCTGGTCGCGATGGTCGGCCTGCCAATCGGTCTGGCGGCGGTAATCCTCGGGGGTTACTACCTCTTCGGGCTTACAGTGTTGCTCACCATCGTCGGTCTCCACGAGTACTACACCTTGCTCCGCCCCTACCGCCCGAACGTATTGGTGGGGTTTCTCGCCGGGCTGGCGACCCTGGTTGGCGCCTATTACTGGGGACCGGTCGGCCTGCTCGTGGGTCTGGTATCACTCATGATCCTGACTTTCTTCTGGTCACTGGGTGGGGAGCTGGGGGCGCATCTCGTCGGGAGGATGGCTCTGACCGGGTTCGGCATCGTGTGGATAGCCATGGGCTTCGCCTACATCCTGCTGCTCCGGGAATTGAAGCACGGCATGGCCCTGACCATCCTCGTGCTCGCCTGCACCATCGTCAACGATACGTTCGCCTACTTTGTGGGCCGGGCGCTCGGCCGGCACAGAATGGCGCCGCGCATCTCCCCGAAGAAGTCGGTGGAGGGAGCGATAGGAGGCATCATCGGCTCCATCATTGCAGCCTCGATCGTCAAGATCTACTCTCCCTGGCTGGAATGGCAGATCGCACTGGTCTTCGGCCTGGCCCTGGGCTTCGTGGGGCAGTGGGGCGATCTCTTCGAATCGGCGGTGAAACGGGACTTCCGGGTGAAGGACTCAGGCCGGGTCCTCCCCGGCCACGGGGGTATCCTCGACCGCTTCGATGCCCTGCTGTTCGCCGGTTTCGTGGCCTACTGGATGGCCGTCGGCCTGCTGGGCGAAGTGGTGAAGTGAGCATCGCCGGTGGATCGTGAGGCATCGATGAAGCGGGTCATCGTTCTGGGTGCGACGGGTTCTATCGGCGTACAGGCGTTGCAGGTGGTGGCGGCGAGCAGGAACCTGACCGTCGTCGGCCTCTCGTGCGACCGCAACGTGAAGCTTCTCCTCGAACAATCGGATGCGCTCGGTGTCGACGACCTGGCCATCGCCGACGAGGCTGCGGCCGCGACGGTCCCTGCCGCCCTCTATCCGCACCTGCGGGTGAGGACGGGCGCCGGTGCGGCCGCCCGCTTGGTGCAGGAGGTGAACGCCGATCTGGTGCTGAACGCCATCGTGGGATTCGCCGGTCTCGAATCCACTCTGACGGCGCTGGAGACAGGGTTGCCGCTGGCGCTTGCCAACAAGGAGAGCCTGGTCTGCGCAGGGGGGCTTGTCAACGCGCTTGCGAAACGGAGCGGGCTGAGCATACTGCCGGTCGATTCCGAGCACTCGGCGCTGTTTCAGTTGGTGGTCGCGGCCGGGCCGAGCGCCGTCGAATCTCTTGTGATCACCGCTTCAGGCGGGCCGTTTCGGGGAAGGACCCGCGAGCAACTGCTCACTGTCACCAGGGAACAGGCCTTGGCGCATCCCACGTGGTCGATGGGGGAGAAGATCACCATCGATTCGGCGACGCTGATGAACAAGGGCCTCGAGGTCATAGAGGCGCATCACCTGTTCGGGTTCCCATATGAACGCATCGAGGTGGTGGTGCATCCGCAGTCCTTGGTCCATGCTTTGGTGCGGCTCGTGGATGGGGCGCTCCTGTCGCACCTCGGCCGTCCGGACATGCGGGTTCCCATCGCCTACGCGCTTCACCATCCGGCGAGAGCTCCGGTCGAGACCGCGAAGCTCGACCTGGCTGCCGGTGTCTCTTTGGACTTCCTCCCTGCCGACGAGGAGACGTTCCCGGCCATTCGGTTGGCGAGGGAGGCAGGCGCGAAAGGCGACCGGTGCACGTGCGCATTGAACGCCGCCAATGAGGTGGCCGTTCGGGAGTTCCTTGATGGCCGGCTGCCATTCCTGGGTATAGCCCGAGTAGTGGAGTCCGTGATCGCGAGGAGTGATGGTGGGACATTCGGAACGTACGCCGAGGTGGAGGCCGTCGATTGCGAGACGAGAGTAATGGCCCGCGAGATCTCTGCCGAAGTAAGCCGTGAGGTGATATGACGTGACCGCAGTCGGTGTGATAGTAGCCATAGTCGGACTCGGTTTCCTCATCCTCGCGCATGAGTTCGGCCACTTCATCGTGGCCAAGCTCAGCGGGATGCGGGTGGAGGAGTTCAGCGTAGGTTTCGGGCGCTTCCTGGTGAGCAAACGCTTCGGGGAGACCGTCTACGGCATATCGTGGCTGCCCTTGGGTGGATACGTGCGGGTCACCGGGATGCACAAAGAGGAGTTTCAGGCGCGCATCGACGAAGCCAGGGAGAGAGAAGCGGAAGCGCAGTTCCGGCAGGAGCGGGCACCGAAGAAGCGGCGGCCCCGGGATCCGGAAGAGCGGCTGGCAGGCCCGCGGGCACTCACCGCAGACGATATCGCTTCGACTCCTGTCGGCCGGCGCTACTACGCCCATCCCTTCTGGCACAAGGTCCTGTTCATAGTCGCCGGCGTCACCATGAACGTATTCGTGGCGTTCCTGCTGTTCGTCGCCTATGGCGCATATACCGGGGACAGCTACCCGATCACCACGATGCAGGCGGTGGTGACGGACAGCCCTGCCGGAAAGGCGGGCATGCTCCCCGGGGACAAGATCATCGGAGTTGACAATCGGCAGGTGACCGACTGGCAGCAGGTGCAGGACTATATCCGCGCACACCCGGATCAGACGGTGCGGCTGGAGGTCGATCGGAACGGCCAGATACTCACGCTCACACCCACACTGGGAACACAGCAGGATCCCCAGACCGGGCAGACCATCGGCTACCTCGGCGTGCAGGCGAAGCTGGACCGGAAAGGGCTGGGCTTCGGGGAATCCTTCAAGTTCGGGGGGACACACACCGGGGGCGCCTTCAAGGCAATATTCGTGGGCTTCAAGATGATGTTTTCCGGGCAGGCGCCTGTGACCGGTGATCAGGGGCTGGCGGGCCCCATCGGGATCATCCAGCTCTCGAGCGAGGCCTACCAGGGCGGCCAGTACCTATATCTTCTGGCGTTCATCAGCATCAACCTTGCGGTTATCAACATTCTGCCCGTGCTTCCGCTCGACGGGGGATGGGTGCTGTTCAGCATCATCGAGAAGATCAGGGGTAGAAGCATCTCCCTGCGGGTTTTCGAGCAGGTGTCCATGGTGGGGTTGGTCCTTTTCGGGGCGCTGTTCATCCTGGCCACCACCAACGACATCGGGCGTCTCTTCGGTTAGACTCGTCGGCATGGGAAGCCGACTACAGGTCACGCTGGGCAATGTCGCGGTGGGCGGAGGCGCGCCCATCTCCGTCCAGTCGATGACTAACACCAAGACGGACGACGTGGCGGCGACGCTCTCACAGATCCGGGCGTTGGCCACGGCCGGCGCCGCCATCGTCAGGGTGGCGGTGCCCGACGAGGCGGCCGCGAGGGCGCTGCCCTCGTTGGTGGCCGAAGCCCCAGTCCCACTGGTCGCGGACATCCACTTTGAGCACAGGTACGCCGTCGCGGCGGTGGAGGCCGGGGTGGCCGGCATCCGCATCAATCCCGGGAACATCGGGGGTAGGGACGCCGTTCGCGACATCGTGCAGGCGGCGTTGGCGCACGGGACGGTGATCCGGGTGGGAGTCAATAGCGGTTCGCTGCAGAGGGACCTCAGGGAACTGGAGAAGGCGGACCCGGCCGGCGCCCTCGTGGAGTCGGCTGCACGGTCGTGCTCACTGCTCGAGGACCTGGGTTTCGAAAACATCAAGGTGTCGGCGAAGTCGTCTTCTCCTCTGGTGACGCTCGAGGCCTACCGAAGGCTTGCCACACGGGTGCCATACCCCCTGCATCTGGGACTGACCGAGGCGGGGACGCGCTGGTCGGGGACCATTCGCAGCTCGGTGGCCCTGGGAATCCTCGTCGCAGAGGGGGTGGGCGACACGATCAGGGTGTCGCTGACCGGCGACCCCGTGGAAGAAGTCCGGGTGGGACTCGAGATCCTGCGGACGCTCGAGCTTGCGCCGCGCGCCGCCCGGGTCATTTCCTGCCCGACCTGCGGAAGGACGGAAGTGGACATCGAGAGCCTGGCGCTGGAGGTGGAACGGCGCCTACAGGACTCCCGCCTAGAAATAGAGGTGGCGGTGATGGGATGCATGGTCAACGGGCCGGGAGAGGCGCGCAAGGCGGACTTCGGCATAGCCGGTGGGACGGGGGAAGGCGTCGTGTTCGCTCACGGCCGCCCGGTCCGCAAAGTGCCGCAAGACCAGCTCGTGGATGCCCTTTTCGAAGAGATCGCGAGGAGATTCTCGGCACCGTAGCGCTGCAGGGTTGTACGCACTGAGCCGGATCCCCTGTCCAGGCCGCGGACTGCTAGACTTTGCCGCGGCGCGGGCTTCGCGCCGCGCGCCATGCGTTCCGCACCCTTGCCGTTCGAGGAGGACCCGATGCGGGCCACAGAGCTGTTCATGCCCACGCTCAAGGAAGACCCGGCCGACGCCGAGGCCATCAGCCACAAGTTGATGGTACGCGGCGGGTTCGTCCGCCAGTTCGCCTCCGGCATCTACATCATGCTCCCGCTGGGCTGGAGAGTGATGCAGCGCATCCTGGACATCATCCGCCAGGAGATGAACGGCATCGGGGGGAACGAACTGTCGATGCCGACCCTTCACCCCGCGGACGTCTGGCAAGCGACCGGCCGCTACGATGCCATCGGCGACGAGATGTTCCGGTTGGACGACCGGGGCGGGCGCAAGATGGTGTTGGCTATGACCCACGAAGAGGTCTTCGCCTGGCTGGCCTCGCGGGAGCTGCGCTCCTACCGGGACGTGCCGCAGATCTGGTACCAGATCCAGCTGAAGTTCCGGGACGAGCCCCGGCCCAAGGGCGGGGTGCTGCGCGTACGCGAGTTCCTCATGAAGGACTCGTACTCCTTCGACATCGACGAAGCAGGGCTGGAGAAGAGCTACGCGGAGCACATCGGGGCGTATGACCGGATCTTCAGCCGCTGCGGCGTGCGGTTCCTGCGAGTGGAGAGCGACAGCGGTTTCATGGGAGGAGCCCAAGCGCACGAGTACATGGCTCCTTCCCCGGCTGGCGAGGACCGAGTAGCGGTATGTACTCAATGTACGTACGCCGCCAATGTGGAATTGGCGCGGTCTGCGGCGGTGCAGCCATCCGCTGGCGACATTGCCGTCGCTTTTCCCGGGGTGCCACGCGAGGTGGCGACACCCGACCAACGCACCATCGCGGAGGTCTCGCGGTTCTTGGGCTTGGAGCCGTGGCAGCTCATCAAGTCGCTGGTGTACATGGCCGGGGATGCCCCGGTAGTAGCCCTCGTGCGCGGGGACCACGAGCTGCACGAGAACAAACTCGCCCGGTACCTGAAGCAGGAGGTGCGGCCCGCCCATCCCGAAGAGGTCCTCGAGCACGTGGGCACCGAGGTAGGGTTCGTCGGCCCGCTCGGTCTTGCCGAGCGTGGACTGCGCATCGTGGCAGACGAAGCCCTGAGGCCGGATCTCTCCGGCGGTCCGCGGGAGTACGCGGCGGGCGCCAACAGGCCCCATACCCACCTGGTGGGGGTGGTTCCTGGGCGCGACTTTCAGGCCGAGTGGGCCGACCTGCGCGAGGCGCAGGCCGGCGACGCCTGTCCGGAGTGCGGCGCGCCTCTCTCCGTGAACGTGGCCATCGAAGTGGGGAACATCTTCAAGCTCGGAACGAAGTACACGAAGCCGCTGGGCGCGACGATTCTCGACGAGTCCGGACAGGAGCGTCTGATCGTGATGGGATCCTACGGCATCGGGCCCGCGCGGATCGCCGCCGCCGCGGTGGAGCAGCACGCGGACGAGCGGGGCATCGTGTGGCCCAAGGCCATAGCGCCTTTTGACATCCACCTCGTGCAGGTACAGCCCAAGGACGAGGTCCAATCCCAGGTCGCCGCGGGCGTGTACGAGGCGCTCGTGGAGGCGGGATTCGCCGTGCTCTGGGACGACCGGGACGAGCGTCCCGGGGTGAAGTTCGCCGACGCCGAGTTGATCGGCTGCCCGGTGCGGGTGACCGTGGGCAAGAAAGCTGTCTCCGGACTGGTGGAGGTCGAGCCGCGAGGCGAGGGCGAGCGCCGGGAAGTGCCACTGAAGTCGGCCGCAGGACTGGCTCGAGAACTTTGGGAGGCGGCGCTCTAGGACCGGTCTCGCCCCGAGCGAGGCCCGGGAGTGTCTGGGGCACCGGAAGTCGGCTTCCTCGACTTTCCCCGGATATGACAGCTTTCGTTGCAGCGCGGTCAGTGACAGTGCTATAATCATTCGGCAAACAAACAGCCAGGTTGGTACGCGAAAGTGGGTGCAGACGGGCCCACTTTTGTTTTCTTGTGAGGACGGCGTCGTGGCGCTGACGGAAGAGTGGTTCCAGCAGGTCATCGACCAGGAGGTCGGCGACGTAGAGTTGGTGCTGTTGGAGGAGGCGGGTAACAGGAGAAGGAAGATAGTCCGCCTCTATATCGACCGCCCGGGGGGCGTGAACCACGATCTGTGCGCCCGGGTGTCTTCCGCGGTGGGACGGGCGTTGGACGAGATCGACGCATTCGAGGGAGCGTATACCCTGGAGGTGAGTTCTCCGGGCATCGAACGGCCGCTCAAGAAGCGGAGCCACTTCGAGGCCCAGGTCGGCAAGAAGGTCTATGTGAAGACCCGGCTGCCGGTGGAAGGGAGCAAGGTCTGGCAAGGGATCTTGCAGGAAGTGGCAGAGGACTCTGTGGTGGTGGAAGAAGCGGGGCGCGTTGCTCGGATCCCGCTGGAGGAGATCACGAGCGCCCATTTGATGTATGAGTTTCAGACAGGGGGAAAGGAATGAACAAGGAGACTATCGAAGCTCTCCGCCAGATCGAGAAAGAGAAGAACATTCCTTTCGATACCCTCATCGAGGCCCTGGAGGACGCTCTCCACTCGGCCTATGAGAAGACGCCGCACGCCGTCCCGTTCTCAGAGATCAAGATCGACCGGGACGACGGGCAGATCCACGTCTACGAACTCATCTTCCCCGAAGGGCACGAGCCTGTCGTCGAGGAGGAGGAGACCGAGGTCGACACGTCCATGGCTGAGCGGGTGGAGATCACCCCGGACGACTTCGGGCGAATCGCTGCCCAGACGGCCAAGCAGGTCATCTACCAGCGTATCCGGGAAGCAGAGCAGGGCATCGTCTACAAGGAGTACTCCCGGCGGATCGGGGAGATCGTGACGGGGATCGTCCAGCAGTCGGATAGCCGGTACACTCTGGTCGACCTCGGCCGGGTGGAAGCTCGCCTGCCCAAGAGCGAGCAGGTGCCCACGGAGCGCTACGAGCACGGCATGCGGCTGAAAGCCGTCATCAAAGAGGTGTCGCAGAACCCGAAGGAGCCGCCGATCATCCTGTCGCGGCGCAGTGAGGACCTGGTGCGCCGACTGTTCGAACTGGAAGTGCCGGAGATTTCCGACGGGCTGGTGGAGATCGTGGGTGTGGCCCGCGAGCCCGGCTATCGCTCGAAGATTTCGGTGGTGTCGCACAGCGACGGCGTCGACCCGGTGGGGGCCTGCGTGGGGCCGCGCGGCTCGCGGGTGCGGATGGTGGTCTCGGAGCTCCGGGGCGAGAAGATCGACATCATCCCGTTCGATGACGAGCCGGCCCGCTTCGTGGCCAAATCACTGTCGCCCGCCCGTGTTCGCGAGGTCATCCTCGATGACGAGCAGTGCGAAGCCACCGTGGTGGTCCCGGACGATCAGCGCTCCCTGGCGATCGGCAAGGACGGGCAGAACGCCCGGTTGGCGAACAGGCTGACCGGTTGGAAGATCGACATCAAGTCCGAGACCGAGATGAGTGAAGACGATACGGTGTACCAGCCGGTCGAGATCGAGACGAAGGTCGCAGATGGGCGTTGCCACGCTCTGACTGGTGGCGGGAAGCGATGCCCCAACGCGGCGTTGCCCGGAAGTCTATACTGCGGGATGCCGCAGCATCAGGCCCTTGGCGGCGGCCAGTCCTGAGAGGCAGTGCATAGGCTGCGGCAGTCGGAAGCCGCAGAGTGACCTTGTCCGCCTGTGCGTGGAGGAACGGGAGGGCCCGGACGGGCGCGGCCCGGTGAAGGTCGTGGTGCCCGGGCGAGGACTGAGGGGCCGAGGGGCGTATCTTTGCAGTAGACAGGCCTGTTTGGACCGGGCGCTGCATCGGAAGGCCTTTCAGAGGGCATTCCGGGCAGCCGTCACGGTGGATGAGGGACGTATACGAGAGACTATCTGCGCCGCCGAGGCGGGGGAGTGAAACGAAGGGGATCGGTGACTTGTGGGGAAACGACGGATTTACGAGATCGCTAGAGATAGAGGGATGACCAACCAGGAAGTGCTGGAGGTGCTCCGCGCTGCCGGCCTGGATATCAAGAGCGTTTCCTCTGCCGTCGACGACTCCGACCTGATGCGCGCGTTCGCCCCCAAGATCAACCCCAATCGTAAGGCTGCGGCCGCCCCGCTGCCGCCGAACGCGACGGTGCGGACTCCCGCGGCCCCAGCACCGGTCCAGGCGCCGTCCGCAAAACCTCACAAGGAGTCCGGAGCGGAGAATCCTTCAGAACCCGCGAAGATCCCCGAGGCCGCCCAGCCCGCGACCGCCGAGAAAGCGGCCGCTGCCGAGAAAGCGGCCGCTGCCGAGAAACCTGCGGCTGCGGTGAAGCCTGAGGCTGCGGTGAAACCCACCGCGGCGGACAAGGCGGCGGCGGACAAG
>CAZWAR010000049.1:0-7772 GCA_964631965.1 uncultured Gaiellales bacterium | reverse complement strand
CGGCGGCGGACAAGACGGCTCAGCCGGCCCCCACGGCGGAGAAGCCGGCGGCGACGAAGGGTGGGCAAACGGCCCCTGCGGCGAAGTCGAAAGCCGAGACCGAGAGGCCGGCCGCCAAGACCCCTGAAGCTCCCGCCGGGAAGGGATCGGACGATCGTCCGGCAGCGAAGCCAGCCGCTTCTCGACCCGCGACGCAGCGCGAGGCTGGCGGAGGTCCCTCCGAATCTCGTGCCGCCGGCAAGTCAGCGCCGCCGTCCGAGGATGGTCAGCCGGAGGCCGGCAAGGCAGAGACTTCACGTCCCGCATCGGGAGCCGGAGCGCCGCGGGGCACGAAGCCCCCTGCGCGTCCCCGAGGCCCTCGTCCGCGTCTGGAGGATATGCCGACCGTGGTGGGCGCCGGTGTTCCGTTGCGGAAAGGCGCGAAACCCTCGAGCAACGTTGTGACCAAAGAAGAATTGGCCCGTATCCAGGCGGAGAAGGAAGCCCGGGCCGAGGCGGCGCGGAAAGCGGCCGCCGCGCCGAAGCCGGCTCAGCCGGAGACGGGGCCGGGCACTTCCGCACCGCGTCCGATTCCGCGTCCCGCGCCGCAGAGCGGTGGGGGAGCGGCGAGCCCCGTCCGTCCGCCACACCGTAGCCTCGCGCCTCCGCGGGACGCGGCAGAACGGCGCGAGCGATCGTTCCGCTCTTCAGCACCACCAAAGCCGGATGTCTGGGTCGAAGCCAGCGAACCCGCCCCGGCCAGCACACCTCCGCGCGTGGGTGCTCCTTCGCGGGTCCGCCGCGGGGACGACAAACCAGCCCGCAGGCGTGTGATCATCGATTCGCAGGCGAGCCGCAAAGGGGGCAAAGGGGGTCCCCGTGACGCGCGCCACGGCGCAGTTGAGGCGGAGCGCCCCGCCGTCAAGAAGAAGGCGCCTCCCGGCACGGAGACCCCGGTGAAGATCCAGAGTGGGGCCAGCGTGAAGGATCTGAGCGAGGCTCTCGAGATCGGCGCCGGGGAGCTCATCAAGACCCTGCTCAAGCTGGGGGAGATGGTCACCATCACCCAGTCACTTGCCGATGACGCTCTCCTGATCCTTGCAGAGGAGTTCGAGCGCAAGGTGGAGATCCAGCATGCCGAGGAGGAGAAGGAGGGGGCGGAGCAGTTCGTCGACGATCCGGCCGACCTCTCGTTGCGAGCCCCCGTCGTCACCATCATGGGCCATGTCGACCACGGCAAGACCTCGCTCTTGGACGCCATCCGGGAGACCGAGGTGGCGAAGAGTGAGGCCGGCGGCATCACCCAGCATATCGGCGCCTATCAGGTGACCCACAACGACAGGAAGGTCACCTTCCTCGACACCCCCGGGCACGAGGCGTTCACCGCCATGCGGGCCCGCGGCGCGAAGTCCACCGATATCGCCGTCATCGTGGTGGCAGCCAACGACGGGGTCATGCCCCAGACGCTGGAGGCCATCAGCCACGCGAAGGCGGCTGAGGTTCCAATCATCGTGGCCATCAACAAGATGGACCTCGCCGACGCCAACCCCGATCTGGTGAAGCAGCAACTCTCCAACGAAGGTCTCATCCCTGAGGCGTGGGGCGGCGATACGGTCATGGTGGAGGTGTCCGCCAAACAGAAGACGAATCTCGACGAGCTGATGGACATGATCCTGCTCGTGGCCGAAGTGCAGGACCTGAAGGCCAATGCAAATGCGCCCGCCTCCGGCGTGGTTATTGAAGCCCAACTCGACGTGGGGCGGGGTCCCGTGGCCACCGTGGTCGTGCAGCGGGGCACTCTCCGTGTGGGCGATGCCCTTGTTAGCGGCGAGGCCTACGGCAAGGTCAAGGCGATGTTCGACTTCACGGGTTCTGCGCTGTCCAAGGCCACCCCTTCAGTGCCCGCTCAGGTGCTCGGCTTCAGCGCGCTGCCCGTGGCCGGCGATTTCGTGATGGTCGTAGACGACGAACGGGAGGCCCGGCAGAAGGCCGAACAGCGGACCACCCGTCTCCGGGCGGAGCAGTTGGCCAAGAGCCGCGGCGGCGCTACCAGCCTCGACGAGTTCTATCGCCGGGTCAAGGAAGGCCGGGTCAAGGAACTGCCTCTGGTCATCAAAGGCGACGTGAGTGGCTCGGTGGAAGCTCTCGAGGAGTCGCTGCGCAACATCTCCCATCCGGAAGTGAAGGTTGAAGTGGTGTTCGCCGGCGTGGGCGGCATCAACGAGTCTGACATCTTGCTCGCCTCGGCGTCGAAGGCCGTCGTCATCGGCTTCAACGTGCGCCCGTCCGTGGCGGCCAAGGCCTTGGCCGAGCAGGAGGGCGTGGATGTGCGTACGTACCGCGTTATCTACAAGGCCATCGAGGATGTCGAAGCCGCACTGGTGGGTATGCTCGAGCCCGAGAAGGTCGAGGCAGAACTCGGGACCGCTGAGATCCGACAGGTGTTCCGGGCCTCCCGCATCGGTACCATCGCCGGGTGCTACGTGCTCAACGGGAAGATAGTCCGCTCGGCGAAGATACGGCTCGTGCGCGACGGCAATATCGTCCACGAGGGCACCATCGGGTCTCTGAAGCGCTTCGCCGACGACGTCCGTGAGGTGATGTCCGGGTACGAGTGCGGTCTGCACGTCGACGGGTATGACGATATCCGTGAGGGCGACATCGTAGAAGCGTATGAGATCAAGGAAGTGGCCCGTACCCAGTAGAAGCGAGAAGGGCTACGTCGGGATCCTCTCGGCCGAACTGCACTTTCCGGAGAGCGGCTCCCTCAAGAGCAAGCGGATGCACCTGCGGAGGGTTCGAGATCAAGTGACCGGGCGCTTCGGGGCGACGTTCGCAGAGGTGGGCTACCAGGATCTATGGCAGCGGTCGCGACTGGTGATTGCCGTCGCCGCTTCGGATCTTGCAGTGCTGGATCAGACGTTGGAGAAGGTCAAGGCGTACCTTGACTCCCAGGAGTGGATCCTGACCTTCAGCCGGGTAGAGGTGGTGGACGTAGATGCGTGACGTGACGTCATATCGGATGCGTCGGGTGAACGAGGCCATCAAGGAGATCATCGGGACTGCGATCACTCAGGATCTCAAAGACCCGCGGATCGGCTTCGTGACACTGACCGGCGTGGACACTTCTTCGGACCTCACGCATGCCAGAGTCTTCGTGTCGGTCTACGGGAAGAAGGCGGAGAAGGAGGAGACGATGGAGGCCCTCCGCCACTCGCGCCCGTTCCTGCAGCGGCTCATCGCCGACGAGCTGAAGATGAAGCGCACGCCCACCCTTGACTTCATCTACGACGAAAGTGTAGACCAGGGGATGCGCATCCAGGCCATCCTCAAATCGACCGGTGCCGCCGACCTTCCGCCTGCTGAGGAGGACACCACTGAAGAAGATCACCGGGCACAGGACGATGCGGATGCGGACGCGGCCGGGCAGGGGCCGCGTGTCGGCGGGGACGAGTGAGGTCGGGCCGTGGCCGGACGGACGGTGACCGCGTCTGAGGTGGCGGAACGGCTTCGCCGGGAGAAGCACGTACTCGCCGTATCTCACGAGTCTCCGGACGGAGATGCCCTCGGCTCCCTCAGCGCCTTCGTCCTCATGTGCGAACGTCTGGGCGTCCCGTACGTGGTGTACGTGCCCGGCGATTCGGCTTTCCCGGCTGAATACGAGTTTCTGCCGCGTCTTCGCGACGCGGTCCGGGGGAATCCGCCGATGGTGGAGCCCGACACCACCGTCTACATGCTCGATTGCGCGTCCCTGGCGCGCGGCGGCGCGCAACTCTTCGGCGAGGGGCTGACGGTGATCACGATCGATCACCATCAGGACAATCCAGGCAACGCCGACCTCAATCTCATCGAACCGAACGCGGCCTCCACGAGCGTGATCCTGTACGACATCTTCAGAGCGGGGCACTTTCCTATCGACGTGCAGGTGGCCGCTTCCCTGTACGTGGGGCTCGTGACCGACACCGGGCGCTTCCAGTTCTCGAACACCGACCCGAAGGCGCACCGCGTGGCGGCCGAACTTCAGGAACTGGGGGTGGACGTGGCCGCTGTAGCGCAGCAGGTGTACGAAAGCGTTCCTCAGCCGAAACTCCGTCTCCTGGGGAGGGCTCTCGAGCACATGGAAGTGAAGCACGGGGGCCTCATCGTCACCTCATGGTTGGACGAAGCCGATTTTCGTGCCGCCGGTGCCGACGGCAGCCATGCAGAGGGCATCATCGACACGCTCCGTATGCTGCGGGGTGCCACCCTCGCCGCCCTGGTCCGAGAACGCGACAAGGAGAGCGGACCGGAGACGAAGGTCAGCCTCCGTTCGACCGACGGCAGGGTGGACGTCGCGGCGATCGCCGCTCTTCAAGGCGGCGGGGGGCACAAGCAGGCCGCAGGGTTCACCTCCTCCGGCGAGGTCGTCGAGGTGCTCAGGTGGACGGAAGAGCAACTACGAAGGGCCCTATGACGGCGAATCCCGTGCCCGCTCCCCGTACGAATGTTCCCGACCGCGTGGTGCTGGTCGACAAGCCGGTTGGGCCGACGAGCTTCGACATGGTGAAGGTCGCCCGCCGCGGGACGCGCGGGCGGGTGGGGCACTCCGGCACACTCGACCCGTTCGCCAGCGGCTTGCTGCTTATCATGACGGGCGCTGCGACGAAGGTCTCCTCTCTGCTGATGAGACTGCCAAAGGAGTACGATCTGCTCGTGCAGTTCGGGGCCGTCTCCTCGACGGGCGACCCGACGGGGGATATCGCCCCGGGGCCTGGGACGTCTCCAGGGGCGAGGGAGCCGGGCGCTGCAGGGAAGCCCGCGCCACGCGTTACCGCCCGGGAGGTGGTTCGTATCCTGGACACATTCAGAGGTCGTATCACCCAACGGGTGCCACTGACGTCTGCGGTGAAGGTGGACGGTGAGGCCCTCTACAAGAAGGCTCATCGAGGAGAGACCGCCGAGACGCCTTCGCGGGAGGTCGTGGTGTACGACCTCACCCTTGTCGAGTTCGACGAGGAGGCACAGTCCGCCCGGCTGCTCGCTCTGGTTGGCAGCGGTACCTACGCTCGCTGCTTGGCCACCGACATCGGAGCGGCGCTGGGTTGCGGCGGCTATGCCGCAGCGTTGAGGCGCACCCGGATCGGTCCGTTCTCTGTGGCTGAGGCCGTCGTTCCAGCACTCCTGTCACCGGCGCTTTATGCGGCGGGGGGCCCGGGCGTGCTGACGCTCGACGAAGCCCTGGTCTTCATCCCCCGGCGGGAACTGGGGGACCCCGAAGCCCGCCTGGCTGCCAATGGCAACCGCTTGAGCAGCCTACCGGCGGGACGCTTCCGAGTTTACGGCCATGGCCGTTTGCTCGGCGTCTACGAAGGCTTCGGAGACCATAGCCGGCCGCTGATGGTATTCCCGGGGGCGGCATGAACAGGCGCGGCAGCATGAGGGTGTACCGGTCGTTGGCTGAGGTCCCCGATGCGCGTCCGGCGGGGCGGGTGGTGGCCATCGGAGTATTCGACGGGGTGCATCGCGGGCACCAAGAGATCCTGCATCGGGCGGTGGAAGCCGCCCGTGGATCGGGCGCGACTCCGACCGCGGTCACCTTCTATCCACATCCCGACGTGGTTCTTCGCGACAGAGCGGCCCTGCCCATGCTGACCCCCCTGGACCGGAAGGCGGAGATTCTCGAAGAGCTCGGCCTGGATGAATTGCTCATCGTCCCTTTCGACCGGAATTTCGCCCGGCTCACACCTGCGGATTTCTGCCGCGCGATCCTCTCCGATCACCTGGGGGCGCGGGCGGTCTTCGTGGGAGAGAATTTCCGTTTTGGCCACGGGGGAGCGGGGACTCCCGCCGATCTTGGCGCGTATGGGCGGTCCCACGGTTTCGAGGTGATCGCGGTGGGCTTGAAGCGGGAGGCGGGGGAGGTGATCTCGAGCACTCGTATCCGGGAGTTGATCGGAGAAGGAAGAGTGGCCGAGGCGGCTCGCCTGTTGGGGCGGCCCCATCGCATTGAAGGGAGGGTGGTCGGTGGTGCAGGACGGGGCAGGGCGCTGGAGGCGCCCACAGCCAACCTCGTGCCCACGCCCGAGATGGCTCTGCCCAAGCTCGGCATCTATGTCACTCGTTCCACCGTGGATGGGACCCGGGCCTATCGCTCGGTCACGAGCATCGGCACTAATCCTACGTTCGAGAGCGACGGCAAGGTGCGTATCGAGACCCTGCTCTTCGATTTCACCGGCAGTCTCTACGGCGCGATGCTCGCAGTCGACCTGCTCGAGCGCATCCGTGACCAGGAGGCTTTCCCGGACGCCGAGAGTCTAGCCGCACGCATCAGACTGGATGTGGAGATAGCGCGGAGCTACTCAGTCGAGGAGGAATAGGATGGGTGCCGGCAGGGATGAGGAACCGTCGGGCGGCGTGGCGCAAGGGTGGCGAACCGAGTCGGACAGCCTAGGGCCGGTGGAGGTGCCGGGCGGTCGCTATTGGGGAGCGCAAACCCAGAGAGCGCTCGCCCACTTCGACATCGGGACTGAACTCGTGCCGCTGGAGATCGTTCATGCCCTTGCCGTCATCAAGATCGCCGCTGCCATGGGGAACGTGGCGACGGGGGTTCTCGACCCGTCGTTGGCACGAGTCATCACTGCTGCAGCTGCTGAGGTCGCAGAGGGCGCTCTGGACGCCGAGTTCCCCCTCAAGTTGTGGATGAGCGGAAGCGGCACTCAATGCAATATGAATGTCAACGAGGTCGTCGCGAACCGGGCCAACGAAATGTCCGGGCGGCCCCTCGGGGAGTACCGGCCGGTACACCCCAACGATCACGTCAACCTGTCGCAGTCGACCAACGACGCGTTTCCGGCGGCGATCAACGTTGCGGTTGCTCTGACGATCACCGGAAACCTGCTTCGCGCCGTGGCCTCGCTGCGCGACGCCCTGCAGGCCAAGGCGGATGCATGGGATCGGATCGTCAAGCTGGGGAGGACCCATCTGCAGGACGCGGTGCCGCTCACGCTGGGTCAGGAGTTCTCCGGCTATGCCGCCCTGCTCGGTGACGGTCACGCCCGCGTCGCGGCCGCTCTTCCAGAGCTGTACGAGTTGCCGCTAGGCGGCACTGCGGTGGGAACCGGTGTGGGAACGCGCCGGGGGTTCGGTGAGGTTGCGGTGGCGGAGATCGCCGAACGCACCGGTCTGCCCTTCGTCGTGGCTCGGAACCGCTTCGCGGTGCAGGGCTCTCACGACGGTTTGGTCGCGACAAGCGGGGCCCTTCGCGTCCTTGCCGGCGGCCTCTACAAGATCGCAAACGACATCCGGCTTCTTGCCAGCGGGCCACGGGCCGGCTTGGCCGAGCTGCGGGTGCCGGCCAACGAACCCGGCTCCTCCTTCATGCCGGGGAAGGTGAACCCCACTCAGTGCGAGGCCCTTGCCATGGTGGCCGTTCAGGTGATGGGGAACGACGTGTCCGTCGGGATGGCCGGTGCCGGGGGCCAACTCGAGATGAACGCCTACAAGCCCGTCATGGCTCAAGCCGTACTCCAGTCCATCCGGCTACTTGGCGATGCATGCGTCAGCTTCGAGCGGCACCTCGTCGCCGGACTGGAGCCGGATGAGGGGCGTCTCGACCGGCATGTGCGCGAGTCGCTCATGCTGGTGACCGCCCTGGTGCCCATGATCGGATACGACAAAGCTGCGGAGGTCGCTCTGCGTGCCTATCGCATGGATACGAGCCTCAAGGAGGCGGCTGTTTCGCTCGGTTTCGTGACCTCCGAGGAGTTCGATCGGGTGGTCGACATCGAAGGGATGACCCACCCCTCGGACTGAGC
>CAZWAR010000048.1:0-22037 GCA_964631965.1 uncultured Gaiellales bacterium | reverse complement strand
CGTCAGCCGGCCGGAGGGCACGAGCTTGAATTTCCGGACCCAAGGGGAAGAAGGTAGAGATGAGTACGGACAGAAGTGACATAGGGCTTATCGGGCTGGGCACCATGGGCCGCAACCTGGTGCTGAACATGGCGGACAACGGATTCGCCGTGTCGGTCTTCAACCGCACCACCTCAGTCACCGAGAAGTTCGCCGCCGCCCTGGAAGCCGGTCAGAACGTCAAGCCGTGCTACTCGCTCGACGATCTGCTCGGGTCTCTCAAGTCGCCTCGTCGCGTCATGCTCATGGTGGCTGCGGGCGAGGCCGTAGACGCGGTGTTGGACGAGCTTGGCCCTCTTCTCCGAGGCGGCGACGTCGTCATCGACGGGGGCAACTCGAACTACCGTGACACGGAAAGGCGGGCGGCCGCCCTGGAGGCCCGGGGCGTCGACTTCTTGGGCGTCGGCATCTCGGGGGGAGAAGCTGGGGCCCGTCACGGTCCGAGCATGATGCCCGGTGGTCCCAAAAAGGCGTACGAGGCCGTCCAGCCTATCTTCGAGGCCATAGCGGCGAAAGCCGAGGGCGATCCGTGCGTCACCTATCTCGGGCCCGGTTCCGCCGGCCACTACGTGAAGATGGTGCACAACGGCATCGAGTACGGCCTGATGGAGTTGATCGCCGAGAGCTACGCGCTGCTCAAACAGGGGTCGGGCTTCGACAACGACCGTCTGGCCACGACGTACGCGGAGTGGCAGGCGGGGGAACTGGAATCGTATCTGGTGGAGATCACCGCGGCGATCTTCAAGTACCGCGACGACCAAACCGGAAAGTCACTGGTGGACCTCATCCTGGGAGAAGCGGCTCAGCTGGGGACCGGCATGTGGACATCCCAGAGCGCAATGGATCTGCACGTGCCGGTGCCGAACATCGACATAGCGGTGAGCATGCGCAACCTGTCGGGACTCCTGGACCAAAGAACGGCCGCCCGGCAGACGGCGGGCGCCGGAGGAGCTCCGGTGGGCACGCAGGCGGCGCACGCGGGCCACGGCGGCAAGGCCGGGGGAGGCGATGTCGCCGATCACGGAGCTGCTACTGCTCGTCGGGCCCCGGACCTCACCGTGGACACTGTTCGCGACGCCCTGTATGCCGGCATGATTCTCGCCTACATTCAGGGATTCGCACAGCTGCAGCAGGCTTCGGAGTCTCGTGACTACGGCCTCGTGCTGCAGGATGCGGCCTCCATCTGGCGGGGAGGATGTATTATTCGCTCGGCGCTCCTGCGGGATATCAGGGCCGCCTTCGAGCGCCAACCTCATCTTCCCAATCTGCTCCTCGACCCGTGGTTCAACGGCCAGGTGAGCGGGCGCCGCCCCGCCCTGGCGGCGGCGGCGCGGACGGGGATGACGGCCGCCATACCCGTTCCGGGTATGGCGACGGCCCTCTCCTACCTGGATGCCTTCCTCGCAGATTGGCTGCCCACCAATCTCATCCAGGCACAGCGCGACTACTTCGGCGCGCACACGTATCGCCGCATCGACCAAGAGGGCATATTCCATACCGAATGGTCTGCATAGCGGAGGGATCCGGGAGGAGACGCACGTGGAAGCGTGGCCGCCAATGAAGAGCGCATCGAACGGGGCTTCGGTCGCGGTACTCCCCGACGCCGAATCTCTCGCCCTTGCAGCTGCAACCGTGGTCCTCGCGGAGGCCCGGCGAGCAATCCGCGCAAAAGGTCGCTTCACCATCGCGCTGTCTGGGGGTTCCACGCCGAAACCCATCTACCGGCTGCTCGCGGCCTCTCCTTTCGTAGAGCTCATGCCCTGGAAGGCGACGGACTTCTTCTGGGGAGACGAGAGGTGCGTGGGCGAGGGCGACCCGCGCAGCAATGAGGGGATGGCTCGAGAGGCCCTGCTCGATCACGTACCGGTGCCCGCGGACCGTATCCACCCGATAGCGTGCGAGACGCCAGTCATCGCCCGTACCCACGAGTCGAAAGAACCGAATGCGTCGGGTGAGGCTTCGGCGCGTGAGGCGGCGGAGCGATACGAACGTCTCCTGCGGGACATCTTCGGCGGAGCCTCTCCTTCCTCGGGAGCCGGCGGCATCGATGTCGTGCTGCTCGGGATGGGGGAGAACGGCCATACGGCCTCGCTCTTCCCGGGCTCGAGCGTACTCGACGAACGGGAGCGCTGGGCGGCCGCCTCCCTGGAAGATCCCGATACCGCCCGGGTCACGAGCAGCACGGGCGAGAGGTTGTGGCGGGTCACCTTGACGGCGCCCTTCATCAACCGGTCGGCGCTGGTGCTCTTCGTAGTATCGGGTTCTGCCAAAGCCGCCGTGGTCAAGACGGTCCTCGAGGGAGGCACCCGAGGCACAGCAATGCCGGCCACGCTCGTCCGCCCCACGAGAGGTCGGCTGTGGTGGCTGCTGGATGACGCAGCAGCCCACCTTTTCGAGGCCGGTTCTTCGGGAGGCGCTAGGCAGCCGCTCTACAGGGCGACTGAGCCGGCGCGGCCGCATCAGGGCGAGTCCGTCGAGTCCTTCGACGATCTTCCGGGCTGTGAGGCCGGTCCGTCTCGATGAGCGCCTCCAGCGACAGCCATGTGGGCGGCGATCGTGACATCCGCCTCGTGCTCGCCGACGTCGACGGCACACTGCTCACGAGCGCGAGGACCCTCGCCCCATCCACCATCCGTATGGCTCAGACCCTCAAGGAGCGCGGCATTGCCCTGGCCATCTCGAGTAGCCGCCCCCCGCGGGGGTTGCTGCAGTTCATCGAAGCGCTTCACATAGAGACCCCCACCGGCGCTTTCAACGGCGGCACGTTCGTGAGGCCAGACCTCACGATCGTGGCCGAGACGGTGCTCGAGGCCGACCTGGCTCGGGAGGTCGTCTCCGTCATGGAGGAGCAGGGTCTCGACGTATGGGTCTACTCCAGCAAGGGATGGTACGTCCGCGACCTCAAGAATCCGCATGTGACCCGGGAATCTCAGACGGTCCGCTTCGAACCGGAGGTCTTGGGTTCGTACGAGCAAGTGATGAGCGAGGTGGTGAAGATCGTTGGAGTGACGGACGACACGGGCGCCATGGCCAAGGCGGACGCGGCGGTCAAGACCCGGTTCGGTGAGGCCATATCCGCTTCGAACTCCCAGACGTACTATCTCGACGTGACGCCTCGCGGTGCGAACAAGGGCATGGTCGTCGATTGGCTTTCCGCGGATCTCGACGTGCCGAAGGCCGACATCCTCAGCATCGGCGACGGGCCGAACGATATCTTGATGTTCAGACGGAGCGGGTTCAGCATCGCCATGGCCAATGCGAGTCCTGACGTAAAGGCCGAAGCCGACGCGGTGACGTCCTCCAACGACGAGGACGGGTTCGCCCGCGCCATCGAGGCTCATGTCCTGTCGGGCACAGCAGTGAAGGGGGGATCATGAAACCGGTTCGTTCTGACGCTATCGTCGTCTTCGGGGTCACCGGTGACCTCGTCCACAAAGAGATCTTTCCTGCCGTCTACGGCCTGTTCCGCGACGAGGGCATATCGGTCCCGGTCATAGGCGTCGCCCGGTCGGATTGGACCATGGAGCAATTGATCGCCCGGGCCCGGGACTCGGTCGAGCAGCGGGGTATCCACGTCGACGAGAAGGTCTTCGCCCGCCTCGCAGGCAATCTCCGCTACGTCCGCGGGGACTACGGAGCGGACGAGACGTACGACACGATGTGTGACGCGCTCCAAGGGTCGGGGTCTCCTCTTTTCTACATGGCCATCCCGCCCAGCGTCTTTCCGGTGGTCACCAACTGCCTCGCCTCCTCGGGCTGCAGTCTCCAGTCCCGGGTGCTCGTCGAGAAGCCCTTCGGCCGTGATCTGCGCTCGGCCATCGAACTGAACAACACTCTCCACATCCATTACCCGGAATCGGCGGTCTTCCGCATCGACCACTACCTGGGCAAGGAGCCGGTGCAGAACATCACGTACACCCGCTTTGCGAACCCGCTGCTCGAGCCCATCTGGAATCGAGAACATGTACGCAGTATCCAGATCACGATGGCCGAGGACTTCGGAGTCAAGCAGCGGGGGAGCTTCTACGAGGAAGCGGGAGCCATCCGCGATGTGGTCCAGAATCACCTGCTGCAACTCCTCGCGGTCATAGCCATGGACCCGCCGGGAGGTGGTATCCCCGACGCCTATCGGGACGAAAAGGCCCGGCTGTTGATGGCGGTCAGGCCTCTCCAGCCACGGGACTTGGTGAGAGGACAGTACAAAGGCTACCGTCAGGTCCCGGGTGTCGCCCCCGATTCCTCTGTGGAGACATACGCGGCTCTCAAGCTGAACATCGACAACTGGCGCTGGGCGGGCGTGCCCATCTACATCCGGGCGGGCAAGGAACTGGCCGAGACCTGTACGGAAGTGTTCATCGAGCTGCGCCGGCCGCCGCGCGAGACATTCGGGGAGAAGGTTCTCGGATCGTCCGGCCACGTGCGTATCCGCATCAGCCCGGACGTGGTCATCGCTCTGGGACTCCGGGTCAAGGTGCCAGGCGATCGCATGGTTGGGCAGGACGCCGAACTCACGGTGACCTCCTGCCCGGCCGACGTGCGGCCCACCTACCAGCGTCTGCTCTCCGACGCCATGGAGGGCAACCAGGAACTGTTCGCCCGGGAAGACGGGGTGGAGGCCTCATGGCGCATCGTCGAGCCGGTCCTGGGTGACGTCGTGCCGGTGGAGATGTACGAACCGGGGAGCTGGGGACCGGAGTCCGCCAGGAGGCTCGTCGACGACGAAGCCGGCTGGATCGATCCTGTCCTGGGTCCGCCGCCTTCACCCGATGGCTGCGAGCCGTCCTCTGCCGCGCCCCAAAGGTCCCGGCCGGCCGCGGGCAAGCGGGCCGGGAAAGCCGGGTTGACACGGGCGAAGAAAGGCTGAGCATGGTCAGCTGGGCGTTCCTTCTCTTCATGGGGCTTATAGCGCTGGTCATCATGGCCCTGCTCGGGCTCTCTTACCTGCTCGGCGAGCGTCATACCGCTCGGTGGAGAGACGACCCGTACGAGACCGGCATCGGGCCCACGGCGATCCCCCCGGGCGGGATATCGGTGAGGTTCTACCGGGTGGCGGTGTTCTTCGTGGTCTTCGACGTGGAGGCTGTGTTCCTGTTTGCCTGGGCGGTGACCCTACGGGAATCGTCCTGGAGAGGATTCGTGGAGATGGTTCTATTCGTGGTCCTGCTCGGGGCCGCCCTTGCCTACCTGTGGGGATCCGGCTCGTTGGATTGGAGGTCGCGGGCAGAGGGGCGACGACGATGAGATGGCCCGGATACAGTGAACCGCCAGGAGACGCGCCTACCGGTGCTGCTGAGGGCAACCCGGGAACTCCGGCACTCGGACGGCAGATACTTCCGGGTCTGCCGGGTGTCCTTCTTGGCGATATGCAGAAGATGATGGCCTGGGCCCGCTCCAAATCGCTGTGGCCTTTCAACTTCGGACTTTCTTGCTGTTTCGTCGAGTTCGCCACCAGCTTGACCCCTCGTTACGACTTGGCCCGGTTCGGGTCCGAAGTGGTGAGGGGCTCGCCTCGTGAGGCCGACGTCATCGTCATCGCGGGAACGGTGTTCCTGAAGATGGTCCCTGTCATCAAGCGGCTCTACGATCAGATGATGGAGCCCCGCTGGGTGATCGCAATGGGTTCGTGTGCGAACTCGGGGGGCATGTACGACGTATACAGTGTGGTCCAGGGAGTGGACACATTTCTGCCGGTGGACCTACACGTGCAGGGATGTCCCCCGAGCCCCGACACTTTCATGCAGGGCCTGCTGCTGCTGCAGGAAGCGGTGAGCGTGGAACAACGGCCTCTCACCTGGGTCATCGGGCCGCAGGGAGTGGTCAAACCCCCGCTTCCAGCCCGGAGGGACGTGCTGTTGCCAGAGCGGGAGCGAGAGACTTTCCTTCGACCCCCGGACGAGGTGTAACCCGTGGATATCGTGGCGGAACTCGAGAAAAAGTTCCCTTCGGCGGAGTTCGTCCGGCAGGACACAAAGGACGGCATCCCCACCGTCTGGATCTCTCGGGAGGCGCTCGTCCCGGCCCTACGCTACCTCCAGCGGGAGGTCACCGCTCCTTTCCGGACGCTCTACGATTTGGCCGGCGTCGACGAGCGGGTGAGACGCGATCGGGCTACGCTTCCGGCTGCCGACTACACCGTCGTCTACCACCTGCTGTCATACGATCGGAACGCCGATGTGCGGCTGAAGGTGCCTCTCCAAAGCGACGATCCCACGGTGCCGACCATCACCGCGCTGTGGCCTTCGGCCGCCTGGTACGAGAGAGAACTCTGGGACATGTTCGGGGTGACCCCAGAGGGCCACCCCGATCTCCGTCGGATCCTCACACCGCCCTGGTGGGAGGGCCACCCCCTCCGCAAGGACCATCCCAGCCGGGCCACCGACATGGGGACGTTCTCTCTATCTCCCGAGGACGACGTGCTCTATCAAGCGGCCCTTGAGGTCGACCCCGCGGCCCCCGGGGGGTGGGGTGAAGGCGGCCCGCTGAGCGCGGCTGCCCACAGGTCTCGGCATGGGGGACAGCAGAGGGCCGGTGCTCCGGCAGGGGCTGCACCCGGCCCGCGCACGGTGTTTCTCAACATGGGGCCCCAGCACCCCGGCACCCATGGGCCGTTCCGAATCATTCTGCGGCTCGAGGACGAGCTCATCGTGGACGCCATTCCCGACATCGGCTTTCATCACAGGGCGGCCGAGAAGATGGGGGAACGGCAGAGCTGGCACACCTATATCCCCTACACCGACCGGGTCGACTATCTAAGCGGGGTGCTCAACAACCTGCCCTACGTGATGGCCGTGGAGCGCCTGGCCGGCATCGAGGTGCCGCCCCGGGCCCAGATGATCCGGGTCATGCTGTGCGAGATGTTCCGCATCTCGAGCCATCTTGTGTTCTACGGCACGTACACTCAGGATCTGGGCGCGATGAGCCCGGTCTTCTACACCTTCTCCGACCGCGAGAGGTTGTTCGACATCGTGGAGGCCATCACCGGTGGGCGCATGCACCCCAGTTGGTTCCGGATAGGCGGCGTGGCTCAAGACCTGCCCCACGGCTGGGAAGGCCTCATCCGCGACTTTCTTGACTACCTACCTCGTCGGCTCAAACAGTACGACCGGCTGGTGATGCGGAGCAGCATCATAAAGGCGAGGAGCGTCGGAGTGGGCGAGATCGACAAGGACACCGCCATCGAATGGGGAGTCACCGGTCCCAACCTGCGCGCGTGCGGTTTGGAGTGGGACTTGCGCAAGAAGCGCCCGTACTCCGGCTACGACCAGTTCGAGTTCGACGTCCCGACCGCCGACCGCGGGGACACGTACAACCGGGTGGCTCTGCGGGTGGAAGAGATACGGCAGAGCCTGCGCATCATCCGTCAATGCCTCGACAACATGCCGTCCGGTCCTCACAAGGCCCAGATCGCAATGGCCACCCCACCTCCTCACGAGCTGATGCTCAACCACATCGAGACCCTCATCGACCACTTCGTGCATGTCAGCTGGGGTCCCGTCGTCCCGCCCGGGGAGGCCATCGTCTCCATCGAATCGTCCAAGGGGAACTATGGGTACTACCTCACCAGCGATGGGAACGTCAGCTCATACCGCACGCGCATCCGCACACCGTCGTTCCCCCATCTGCAGGTGTTGCCGCGCATGTGCCGGGGGCTCGAGGTTCCCGATCTCATCGCCATATTGGGCAGCATCGATTTCGTCATGGGAGACGTAGACCGATGAGCGGGCGCGGATCGACTGGAGGCGGACGATGCTGACCGATGCCGAGAGAAGCCGCATCGACAAGGTGATAGCGCTGTATGAAACCAAGACGGCGGCCGCAGTCGAGTCCATGCGCATTGCTCAGGATACCCGGGGCTGGATCTCGGACGATACCCTGCGCGACATCGGTGACTATCTAGACCTCTCTCCCTCGTATCTGGAAAGTCTGGCTACCTTCTACAGCATGATCTTCCGGAAGCCGGTCGGTCGCCACGTGATTATGGTTTGCGATAGCGTCTGCTGCTGGATGGACGGAGGCGAAGAATTGATCGCCGAGATCAGCAAGCGGCTGGGCGTCGGTCTGGGGGAGACGACATCCGATGGACGCTTCACATTCCTGCCGGTGGTATGCATCGGCGCCTGCGACGTGGCTCCGGCCATGCTCATCGATTGGGACCTTCACGGCACGGTGACCGCCGAGAAGCTTCCTTCCATCTTGGACCTCTACCCCTGATCTCCGCTGGAGCGGCCGATGCCCACCAAGAAGCCCATAACCGCTCACTTCCGCGCCGACGGCCGGCCTCTCACCCTCGAGGAGTATCGATCCTTCGGTGGCTACGAGGCCCTTCGGAAAGCTCTCACCAGCATGCACCCCAAGGACGTCACCAAGGTCGTGCTCGATTCCGGCCTTACCGGACGCGGAGGTGCCGGATTCCCGACCGGCCGCAAGTGGGGCTTCGTGGACGTGAGTGACGACTATGTGGGGCCGCGCTTCCTGGTCTGCAACGCGGACGAGACAGAGCCCGGGGCCTTCAAGGACCGTTTCATCATGGAGGGTAGCCCCCACCAGTTGCTGGAAGGGATGATGCTCGCTTCCTACGCGGTGCAGGCTCGGACGGCCTATCTTTTCGTCAGGGCCGAGTACGCTCGCGCCGCCGAGATGATGCGCCGCGCGATCGCCGAGGCGAGAGAGGCGGGTTTCCTCGGCACCGGTATCCTCGGAACGGACTTCGATCTCGACCTCCATCTCCATGTGAGCGCCGGCCGCTACATCTGCGGCGAGGCCTCGGCCATGTTGAACGCGCTGGAAGGGGAACGCCCCACTCCCCGGCACAAACCGCCCCACCAGACCAGTTCAGGGCTGTGGAGCAAACCTACGGTGGTCAACAACGTGGAGACGCTTGCCTACGTCCCGCCCATCGTGGAATACGGGGCGAAGTGGTTCAAGAACCTGGGTCTCTCGGGCGAGGGCGGCATGAAGATCTATACGCTCAGCGGGCGTGTCAAGCGTCCGGGTGCCTGGGAACTGCCCATGGGGACCACCATAGAAGAACTGGTCGAGGAACACGCGGGAGGAATGCGCGTGGGTTTGCAGGCACGTGCGGTCCTCCCCGGTGGTGGCTCCACCCGCTTCATCTCCGCCGCTCACTTCAAGACGCGCATGGACGATGCCTCTCTTCGGGAGGCGGGCAGCCGGATAGGTACGGGCACGCTCATCCTGCTCGACCACGAGACATGTCCGGTGGCCATGCTACGCAACCTCGAGCACTTCTACGCGCAGGAGTCGTGCGGATGGTGCACACCCTGCTGGCAGGGACTTCACTGGGTGGAGGAGCTTCTGGACGCCATCGAGGAAGGTCGAGGCACGCACGAAGACCTGGAGCTTCTCCAGTGGCACGTGGAGTTGGTGAAGCCCGAGCACACGTTCTGCGATCTGGCGACCGGGGCGATGGAGCCCCTGGAGAGCGGATTGAAACTCTTCCACGACGATTTCATCCGCCACATCGAGGATCACGGGTGCCCGTGGAAGCGGGGCGAGCACGGGGGGCCGGCCCCTGCTTCAAGCTCCTCCACCGGCCACACGCACGCTCCGGCTCCCGGACCTCCCGTGGGGGGAGCGTAGCCATGCCCACCATCTATGTCGACAACAAGCCCTACGAGGTCGCCGAAGGCCAGAATCTACTTGCCGCCTGCCTGGCGCTGGGATTCGACCTGCCCTTCTTTTGCTGGCATCCGGCCATGGGTTCGGTGGGCGCCTGCCGCCAGTGCGCCGTGAAACAGTTCAAGGACGAGAACGACCACGAGGGCAAGATCGTCATGGCCTGCCTCACGCCGGCCGAGGACGGCACCCGGATCTCCATCGACGACCCGGAGGCACGCGCGTTTCGGGCGGGCATCATCGAGTGGCTGATGGCCAACCATCCCCACGATTGCCCCGTCTGCGACGAGGGGGGCGAGTGCCACCTTCAGGATATGACAGTGATGACCGGTCACTGGCGACGTCGCTACGCGTTCCCGAAGCGCACGGTCCGCAATCAGGACCTGGGCCCCTTCGTGGCTCACGAGGCGAACCGGTGCATCCAGTGCTATCGCTGTGTGCGCTTCTACTCGGACTATGCCGGCGGTGACGACCTGGTGGCCATGGGTCTTCGCAACCACGTGTATTTCGGCCGTTTCGAAGACGGGAAGTTGGAGAGCGAGTTCAGCGGCAACCTGGTGGAGGTGTGTCCCACGGGAGTCTTCACCGACAAGACGTTCGCCCGCCACTTCACCCGCAAGTGGGACCTGCAGACCGCCCCCTCGGTCTGCCCGCATTGCGGCTTGGGGTGCAACACCATCCCCGGCGAGCGCTACGGCACCCTGCGCCGCGTTCGCAGCCGCTATAACGGGGCCGTCAACGGCTATTTCATCTGCGACCGGGGACGGTTCGGCTATGAGTTCGTCAACGCCGAGAGCCGCCTGCGCACGGCCAGCTTGAGCGGCCGCGCATCCAACCCCGAAGAGGCGATCCTCGCGGTCGGGGGGATGATCGCCTCCGCTCGCATCGGGATGAGGAGGGTCATCGGCATCGGCTCGCCCCGGGCCTCACTGGAAGCCAACTGGGCGCTCCGCAAGCTGGTGGGGCCGGAGAACTTCTACGTCGGGATGGCCGGTCAGGAACGGCGTCTGGTCGACCTGGCCAAGAAGATCATCGGGGAGGGGCCTTCACGCAGTTGTTCCACTCGGGATCTGGAGCAGGCCGACGCCATGCTGGTTCTGGGGGAGGACGTCACCAACACGGCTCCCATGCTGGACTACTCCCTGCGCCAGTGGATCCGCCGCCGACCGACCCCGGAGCAGATCGCGCTCAAGATTCCCTCTTGGAACGACGCCGCGGTGGGGGAATTGGTCCATGAGTCGCCCAGCGCTCTCCACGTCCTCAACGTTAGGCCGACCAAGCTCGACCGCTTGGCGGTGAAGACCTACCACGCCCCTCCTTCCGACCTGGCCCGCTTGGGATTCGCCGTCGCCCACCTGCTCGACGCTGATGTTCCTGGCATCCCCGACCTTTCCGACGACTTGGCGGGGCACGCGGCTGCCATCGCCGCTGCGTTCGCCGACGCCAAGCGGCCCATCGTGGTCTCCGGGGTGAGCAGCGGCAGCGAAGACATCATGCGCGCGGCTGCCAACGTGGCCTGGTCGCTCCATACCCGCGGAGCGGTGGCCGAGTTGAGTCTGGTGGTACCGGAGTGCAATAGCCTGGGCATGAGCCTCATGGGCGGAGGCACCCTCGAGCAAGCCTTTGAAGCGGCTGGTCAGGGAGGGGTGGATATCGCGATCGTCCTCGAGAACGATCTGTACCGTCGGGCCCCGTCCGCTGAGGTCGACCGCTTCCTGCGTTCCTGCGGCCACGTGATCGCCATGGACCACACGCGAAGCCGGACCTCTCAGACCGCGGATGTGGTGCTGCCCGTGGCCACCTACGCCGAGAGTACGGGGACCGTTGTCAACAACGAAGGTCGGGCGCAGCGCTATTACCAGGTCTTTCCCACGAGCGGTCAGGTCCACAGCAGCCTGCGCTGGCTCGCGAACCTGGCGGCGGCCCTGGCGGCGCACGCTCCCCTCGACACCGCCCACGGCGGATGGCCCCCTGCCTTCGTGGACGAGACAGTGCCGGCGGTGTCGTTCGAGGCGGGTGGCGGTGAGTCCTGGCCCGGCGCCTCGGGGCTGCTCTACCCCCGGCTCATCGATCAACTCACCTCCGAGATAGCCAAGGAACTACCGGTTTTCGCTCCGCTCTTGTCGGTCGCACCCCCGGCCACCTTCCGCGTCGCCGGTATGGAAATCGCGCGAAAGCCGCATCGCTACAGCGGGCGAACTGCAGAGTTCGCCGACGAGACGGTCTTCGAGCCCAAGCCCCTCGATGATCCCCAGTCCCCTCTCGCGTTCAGCATGGAGGGATACCAGGGGGAGCCTCCCTCACCCATCATCCCCCGTTTCTGGGCCCCCGGATGGAACTCGCCGCAGGCCATAAATAAGTACCAGCACGGCCCCGACCAGCCGCTGCCCGGCGGCGATGTGGGGGTTCGTCTCATAGAGCCGGCGGACAACATGACCATCCCGCACTTCCTGGAACTGCCTCGACCGTACACCCGTTCGGGGGAGGGTGATCTGGTTGTGCCCGTGCATCACATCTTCGGTTCCGAGGAGATGAGTTCCCACGCTGCGGGCATAGCAGAGTGCTCGCCCGAGCCCTACCTGGGCCTCGGCCGGGCCGGCGCGGAAGCTCTGGGGCTGGACCCGGGGGACGCGGCCGTGATCGAGACCTACGGCACGATCCTGACTCTGCCAGTGAAGATCATCCCCGATCTGACAGAAGGCATCGCTGCCATACCCGTGGGTTTGCCGGGCCTGGAAGGAGTGTTGCCGCCTTTCTATGCCCGCATCAGCCGGGCGGGCAGGCCGAACGCCTCCGGCGCTCCCCCGCGCCCGAAAGTGGAGACCGTGGTGGTCGCCCGCGGGCCGGATGCCGGCACTGCCGCGCGCCCGGGGTCTCCCCTGATCCGTGCGGTCGTTCCTGCAGAGCCGTACAAGACGCCGTCTCGCCGGTCGCCGGCTCAGGACCACGATGCCTCGCCGGTCCAGCAGACCGACGGTGTCTCGGGAGCCAAGGAGGGAGACGATGCTATCTAGCCCCGCCTGGCACGTGGCCGAAGCCTTCGTGATGCTGCTCATACCCCTGCTCATCGCCGGAGGACTCGTGTTGGTGGAGCGGCGGCTGCTCGGTCAACTCCAGGACCGCTACGGTCCCAACCGGGTGGGGCTTTTTGGAGAGATGCAGGTATTGGCCGACGCCATCAAGCTGCTGGGCAAGGAGGACTGGACGCCGCCTTTCGCCGACCGCCCCGTCTTCGTAACCGCCCCGATCATAATCCTGTCCTCGGTGTTGGCCACCTTCGCCGTGATCCCCCTCACCGACGGTTTCGTGGTTGCCGACCTCAACGTCGGGCTGCTGTTCTTTCTCGCCATGTCGTCCCTCGGGGTCTACAGCGTGGCGCTGGCCGGGTGGTCTTCGCGCAGCAAGTACTCGCTCATCGGTGGGCTTCGGGCGGCCGCGCAGATGTTGGGCTACGAGGTGTTCATGGGCATGTCTCTGTTGGGCGTGGTCATGATGGCCGGTTCCTTCAACATGAGCGCCATCGTGAACGCCCAGCGCGGCCTCTGGTACATAGGACCCCAGTTCGTGGGGTTCGTACTGTTCTTCATCGCCGGACTGGCCGAGACCCGTCGTATCCCCTTCGACCTCCCGGAAGCGGAGAGCGAGTTGGTGGCCGGCTACCACGTGGAGTATTCGGCCATGAAGTTCGGGGTCTTCTTCGTGGGCGAGTATATGGGGATCACACTCATCTCCGCGATCATGACCGTGCTCTTCTTCGGCGGTTGGTTGGGACCCATTCTCCCGGGCTGGCTGTGGTTCCTCGTGAAGGTCTCCATCATCATCGCGGTGATCATCGTCATCCGGGCGGCCCTACCCCGTTATCGCTACGACCAACTGATCTCCCTCGGCTGGAAGATCATGTTGCCCCTGGCCCTTCTCAATCTCGTGGTGACGGCCGCCGTCATCCTTGCCTCATGAAGCGCCGTATCCACATGACTTCGGCCACACGCGCGGACCGACCGGATCGGCACGGAGGCTCGCCGTGCTGAGCGTCCTCAAAGCCCTCGCCGTGGTCCTCGGGCATCTCTTCGGTCGCCGGGACACCGTGCTGTTTCCCGAGGAGCGGCCCTACCTCCCGCCTCGTTTCCGTGCCCGCATCGTTCTCACCCGGAACCCAGACGGCGGGGAGCGTTGCGTGGCCTGCTACCTCTGTGCCATCGCCTGCCCTGTCGACTGCATCGCTCTCCAGGCCACCGAAGACGCAGATGGCCGCCGCTATCCGCAGTGGTTCCGTATCAACTTCTCCCGGTGCATCTTCTGCGGGTTCTGTGAAGACGCCTGTCCCACGAGAGCGATCCAACTCACCCCCGACTTCGACATGAACGAGTACCGCCGTCCGGACATGGTGTACGAGAAAGAGCACCTCCTCATCGCCGGGCCGGGCAAATATCACGAGTACGATTTCTACCACGTGGCCGGGGTGGCCATCGGCGGCAAGGACAAGGGCGAGGCCCTGAACGAGGCTCCGCCCACCGATCTGAGGAGCCTCATGCCATGACGGTGCTGTTCTCCATATCGGGGGCGGTGGCGGTCTTGGCCACCGGGATGGTCATCACCCGCAGCAAACCCATGCACGCACTCCTTTATCTGATCGTGTCCTTCTTGGCTCTGGCCTTGGTGTTCTACGTGCTGGGGGCCGCGTTCATAGCGGTGCTCGAGGTGATCATCTACGCCGGGGCGATCATGGTGCTGTTCCTCTTCGCACTCATGCTCATCAATCCGGGGCGCTCCGACGAAGCCCGGGAGCGCGAATGGATGCGTCCGCGCACCTGGCTCATCCCGAGCGTGCTCACGGCCGTGCTCCTGTTCGAGTTGATCTACCTCCTCGCCCGCGGAGGCGTGCCCCACGGGATCGTGGCCGGCCAGACCCTCTCAGCCTCGGAGGAGGTCAAAGCTGTGGGTATCCGCCTGCTCGGTCCCTACTTGCTGGGCGTGGAGATGGCGTCCATGCTGCTTCTGGCCGGACTCGTGGCCGCTCACCATCTGACGCGGGAACCGGAGGTGGGCGAAACCGAGGCCACCGGGGCCGAGGAATCCGGAACGCAGGCGAAAGAGAGCGAGTCATGAGCGCCATCTCTCCTCTCTACGCTTTCATTCTCGCGGGAGTCATCTTCGTCCTGGGTCTGCTGGGCGTCCTCGTGCGTCGCAACATCATCTTCGTACTGGCTTCCATCGAGATCATGCTCAACGCAGCCGGCTTGGCCTTTCTCGCTGCCGGAGCCCGGTGGAGGGAGGCCGACGGCCAGGTGTTCTTCCTGTTCATCTTCGCCGTGGCCGCCGCGGAAGTGGCGGTGGGGTTGGCCTTGGCGCTCCTCATCAGGCGCCGTTTCGGCACCCTGGATGTCGACGACCTGCGAAAGCTGAAGGACTGAGCATGTTGCGCGTTCTGTGGCTCATACCCTTCCTTCCCGTCCTGGGCTTCGCAGTGCTGGCCCTTGCGGGCGGACGCATAGGCAGGCGGGGCCTGGCACTCATCGGGGCCGCGCCCACGGGCGTCGCCGCGGCCCTCTCCATCGCGACCGCCGTTTCGTTCCTCGTTTCCCCGCCGGCAGGCCGGGTGTTCGACCAGACCATCTGGACCTGGTTCCACGCCGGCAGTTTCGTTCCGCGTATCGCTTTCTACCTCGACCCGCTGTCGCTCATCATGACGTTGATCGTCACCTTCGTCGGCTTCCTCATCCTCGTCTACTCCACCCAGTTCATGCGCGGTGACGAGGGCTATCGGCGTTTCTTCGCCTACATGAACCTGTTCATCGCCTCCATGCTTATCCTGGTGCTGGCCGACGACCTGCTGTTCTTGCTCGTCGGATGGGAGGGAGTGGGGTTGAGCAGCTTCCTGCTCATCGGCTTCTGGTATACGAAGCCCGAGAACGGGGCGGCGGCGCGAAAGGCCTTCATCGTCACCCGCGTGGGCGACACCGCGCTGCTCGTCGGACTGCTCCTCATCTTCACGCAGCTGGGCACGCTCAACATCCAGGACGCGATGGGAGCGGCGCAGAGCCAGTGGAGCCAGGGCGCCGCCGTGGCCACGGCGGCTGCGCTCCTCATCATGGGCGGAGCCGTGGGCAAATCGGCCCAACTGCCACTTCAGACCTGGTTGCCCGATGCCATGGCCGGCCCGACCCCGGTCAGCGCACTCATCCATGCAGCCACCATGGTGACGGCCGGCGTGTATCTCATCGCCCGGACCCATGTGCTCTTCGAGATTTCCCCTTCCGCTCGACTGGTGGTGGCCATCATCGGTGCCGCCACACTGCTCTATTCAGGTGTCGGCGCCCTGGGCCAGACCGACATCAAACGTGTGCTTGCCTACTCCACCATCAGCCAGATCGGCTACATGTTCCTCGCTCTGGGCGTCGCCGCGTGGTCGGCGGCCATCTTCCATCTACTCACGCACGCCTTCTTCAAAGCCCTGCTCTTCCTGGGCGCCGGCCTGGTGATCAAAGCCATGGACGAGGAGCACGACATCCGCAAGATGGGTGGGCTGCGTCGCGACATCCCGGTGGTCTTCTGGCTGTTCCTCGTCGGGGCTTCGTCGCTGTCCGCCCTCCCGGTCGTGACGGCAGGCTTCTACAGCAAGGACCTCATCGTCGAGTTCGCGCTCAGTTCCCAGCACGGCAGCCTCTGGCTTTGGCTGGCCGGTGTCGTCGGGGCGCTCCTGACCTCCCTCTACTCGTTCCGGCTGGTGTTCCTGGTGTTCTTCGGCGACCGCCGCGGACCCGCACCGGTGGTCACCCGGTTTGCCCGTCTGGCCGTCTGGCCGGTGGCCGTTCTCGCCGCTGGCTCCGTAGGTCTCGGCTGGCTGCAGATCCCCGGTTACTGGCACGGCTGGCAGCTCTTCACCGACTTCATGGCGCCGGCCTTTCCTCTTCCCTCCACTCGGACCGGCAGTTTCGCGACAGGCGTCGCCGCTCCGCTCATCCTCCTCGTCATCTCGGTCATCGGCATTTACCTGGCCTACCTCGTCTTCGGCCGCCGGCCGGCCGTGGGCCGCGCGATTCTGGCGCGACCACGTTTCCAGCGCGTCGCGGACTTCGCGCACGGCGGCCTGGGGTTCGACAGCCTCTACGATGCCACTCTCGTGCGCCCGTTCCTGCGGCTGGCCAAGGCCGGCAAGGGCGATGTGATCGACCTTGTGGTCACGGGAATCACCTATCCGACGACGTACGTCAACCGGTGGCTGCGGGCCACGCAGGGTGGCCGCCTGCGCTACTACCTGGCGGCCGTGTCTCTCGGCGTAGTTGTCTTCGTGGCCGTGGGGTTGCTGCGATGAGCTGCGCGCGGGTGGTCATGAGAGAGGAGGCGGCCCGATGAGCTTGGTGCTGCTCATCGTCATCCCCTTCGCCGGCGGCGTGGTGGCATGGATCGCGGCTCGGTGGAGTCTCGACGCCTGCCGCTGGACGGCCTTGGCCGCCACGCTGGCGGGCCTGGGGCTCTCGATATCTTTGTGGGCCAACCATTTCTGGCACGCAGCCGCGACGGTGGGCGGGGCCGGAGAGGGGTCGGCCGCCTTGGCGGCCCGCTCCTTCGTGGTGACCTTCGATGTTCCCTGGATACCGCAGGCCGGCATCCGTTTCAACCTGGGCGCCGACGGTCTGAGCCTCATCATGCTGATGCTCACCTTCGCGATGGTGGCCCTGGCCATCCTTTCCTCCTGGAGGGCCGTCCGCCGGCGCACGGGCCTCTTCCACTTCCAGGTGATGCTCGCCGCCGCCTCGCTGGCCGGGGTCTTCGTTGCCCTCGATCTGTTCCTGTTCTACTTCTTCTACGAACTCATGCTCGTGCCGTTCTTCTTCCTCGTCGTACTGTGGGGGCACGAGCAACGCCGCCGGGCGGCCATCAAGTTCTTCATCTACACGCAGGCAGGCGGGCTGCTCATGCTCATCTCCATCGTGGCTCTCTACTTCCTGCACGGACGCCAGACCGGGGTCTACACCTTCGAGTACCTGCAGCTTCTGGGCAACTCGCTCTCGGGCTGGACCGCCCGACTGCTGATGCTCGGCTTCTTCGTGGCCTTCGCAGTGAAGCTCCCGGCCGTGCCGCTGCACGGGTGGCTGCCCGATGCCCATTCCCAGGCCAATACGGCCGGCAGCGTGCTCCTGGCCGGACTGCTCATCAAGGTGGGCGCCTACGGCTTCATCCGCTTCCTCGTCCCGCTGTTTCCCGGGGCCGCATTCGATATCCGCTATGTGGCCATGGGGCTGGGGATCGCCGGCATCGTCTACGGCGCGGTGATGGCCTTCTCGCAGACCGATCTCAAGCGGATGGTGGCCTACACGAGCATCAGTCACATGGGTTTCGTGCTCCTGGGTGTGTTCGCATGGAATCGCATCGCCTTGCTGGGGGTGGTCCTCCAGATCGTCTGCCACGCGTTCAGCACCGGAGGACTCTTCGTCCTGGCCGGCGTTCTCGAGGAACGGCTGGAGACCAGGGATCTCGGTGGGATGGGGGGATTGTGGGCGAAGCTCTCGACGCTCGGCGGTTTCGGGATGTTCTTGGCAATGGCCGCTCTGGGTCTGCCCGGTCTGGGCAACTTCGTCGCAGAATTCCTCATCCTCCTGGGGACCTTCGCCGTCAGCCGACCGGCAGCCATTCTCGGGTCACTTGGGTTGGTCGTCTCCACTATCTACGCTCTCGGGCTGGTCCAAAGGGTGTTTCATGGGCCGGAGCGGTCGGTCGGCGGCGTGGGCCCGTCTTCCGGGAAGGGGATCCAGGCGGAGCGCACATCCGGCCGACTCCGTGGCCTCGCTGCACGTGAGATCGTCATGTTTGCCGCCGCGATCGTCGTCCTGTTGTGGCTGGGGCTGTACCCGCAGACGTTGATCCGGACGACGGCGACAACCACCGACTACCTGCTTCGGTACGTTCCGGGGTCGGGGCAGTTTCAGAGCTATCAGGACGGAGGCGCTCCTTGAGCGACATCAACCTCCTCGCCCTCAGCCCGTACATGGCCTTGGCCACAACGACCGTAGTGGTCATGCTGGCATCGGCCTTCTACCCCCGGCACGAGTTGCTCGCCGGACTCGCCACCGCCGGCCTGGCCGCCAGCTTTGCCGTGGTACTCGTGACCGCCGGAACGAGCGATCGCCGGGCCACGGCCCTCCTGCGAGTGGACGACTACTCGCTCTACTTCATCGGTCTGCTCGCCGCCATCGCAGTGATCGTGGTGGCCTTCTCCTACGGCTATCTGGACCGGAGCGAGCGCCGGGTGGGTGACTTCTACACGCTGCTAGTGCTGGCCACTCTTGGGGGGGCCGTTCTGCTCTCCAGCGTCCACTTCGCGACCTTCTTCCTGGGCCTGGAGATACTGAGCGTCTCTCTCTACGGTCTCATCGCCTATCCGCACCGGCGGCTGCGGGCGGTGGAGGCCGGCTTCAAGTACTTGGTGCTGGGAGGCGTCACCTCGGCGTTCCTGTTGTTCGGCATGGCCCTGGTCTACGGCGTCTCCGGCACCATGCTGCTCGGTGATCTGGCAACAGCCGGCAACGGCCTCGCCGGCTGGGAGAGCGGCGCATACAAGGTGGGGCTTGCCCTCATCTTCACCGGCGTCGGCTTCAAGTTGGCCCTGGTGCCCTTCCATCTCTGGACTCCCGACGTATATCAAGGAGGACCGGCCCCCACGATCGGATTCCTCGCGTCGGCCTCCAAAGCTGCTGCGTTCGTGGTGTTGATCCAGTTCCTCTCACCCCTCGATCCTCGCACCGGCGGCGTCCTTGTGGTGGTGCTCAACATCGTGGCCTACGCTTCCATGTTGGCCGGGAACCTGCTGGCGTTGTTCCAGAAAAACCTCAAGCGGCTTCTCGCCTACTCTTCCATCGCCCAACTGGGCTACCTCGTCGTGGCGCTGATAGCGTCGGGAACGAACGGGAGGGTGGCCGTGGCCTTCTACCTCTCGGTGTACTCGCTGGCCCTACTCGCGGCCTTTGGGGTGATAGCTGTACTTTCGCACGCCGACCGGGAGCCGGAAAGCATAGCGGAATACCGGGGTCTCGGGCATCGCCGGCCGGTCCCGGCTCTGGTCCTCACCGTCAGCCTGCTTTCGCTTGCGGGGATTCCTCTCACCGCCGGCTTCATCGGCAAGTTCTTCATCTTCCGGGCAGGGGCGGACGTCTCGCTGTGGGGTCTGCTGATCGTCTTCGCCCTCACGAGCGCCATGAGCCTCTACTACTATCTTCGGGTGATCATCGTGATGTTCCGCGCGGACGTCCCGCCGTACGCCGCGGCTCTTGCGGCGCCGCCGGGGGGCCGCGGAGTAGCGTCCCGGGGCGACCGGCTGGCGATCGCGGCCGTGACCGTCACCGCAGTACTCATGGTGTTCTTGGGCATCTACCCGGCGCCGCTGCTGCGTCTGATCGAGCACGTGGTCGCTGCGCTCGGCTGACCGGTTCCCGGCGTCGGGACCAAGGAGGCCGCAGGCCCGCCAGCTACTTCTTGGTCGTCGTGCTTCGCGGAGCGTGCACTTCCCCGTCCATCCGCTTGAAAGCCGGGCCCACGCTGCCACTGAGATTGAGGGCCGTGTTGACGAGGGAGACGTGGCTCAGGGCTTGCGGGAAGTTGCCGAGCATCTTGCGCTTCGTGGGGTCGTATTCCTCGGAGAGAAGACCGAGGTCGTTGCGGATGGCGAGCAGACGTTCGAATACCTCACGGGCCTCGTCCGATCGTCCCTGGAGCACCAGATTGTCGGCCAACCAGAACGTGCAGGGCAGAAACGCTCCCTCCCCCGGCGGCAGCCCGTCAACCGGTCCGGAACCCTCGGCCTTGTAGCGGAGGAGGAAACCGTTCACCAGCAAGTCGCGTTCGATGGCCGCCGCCGTGTTCCTCATCCGCTCGTCCCCGGCGGGCAGGAAACCGACCAATGGGATGAGGAGGAGGGAAGCGTCGGGCTCGGTCCCCCCGTAGTACCAGGTGAAGGTCCGGCGCTTCGAGTTGTAGCCTTTATCGAGGATATCGGTCCGTATCTGTTCGCGAAGGTGTTTCCACTCCGTGAGCGGTCCCTCGAGCCCGAAACGTTCAATCGATTTGACGGCCCGATCAACGGCGACCCAGGCCATTATCTTGGAGTGGGTGAAGTGTCTGCCTGGGCCCCTCACCTCCCAGATACCTTCATCCGGCTCCAGCCATCGCTCCTCGAGCCCCTTCATCAGGTGCCTCTGCAGCCCCCAGGCGGTGGGGTTGGTCGGTACCCCCGCTCTGCCGGCCAGATACATGGAGTCCATGACCTCGCCGTAGATGTCCAGCTGGTGCTGACCGGAGGCGGCGTTGCCGACTCGCACGGGTCTGGAACCGGCGAACCCGGGGAGTTGCGCTACCTCGTACTCGTCCAGCCGGGACTCGCCTGCAGGACCGTACATGATCTGCATCAACTCCGGTTGGCCGGCGATGGCCCTGAGCAGCCAGTCACGCCAGCGCCGGGCCTCCGTCGTGTAACCATTCATCATGAGCGCGTAGAGGCAGAAGGTGGCGTCGCGGAGCCAGCAGTACCGGTAATCCCAGTTGCGTACGCCGCCCAACGCCTCAGGCAACGAGGTGGTGGGAGCCGCGACGATGCCCCCTGTGCTGCGGTGGGTGAGGGCCTTGAGCACGATGAGCGAGCGCACGACCGCGTCCCGCCACGGTCCTCGATAGGCGCAGCGATCTGCCCAGTCCTTCCACCAGCGCTCGGTCTCTCGAAGGGCTTTGAAGGCATCGATGGGAGGAGGTTCACGCTTGTATGACGGGCGCCACCCCAGCACGAACGGGATGCGCTCCCCCTGTGCCACTTCGAACTCGGCTGCGTGCGTGAGTCCCCGAGGCTCGACGCCTACGGAGAAGTGGAGGCGCAGGGCATCGGGACCGGCCACGAAGTCGAGGGTCTGGTCCATCCTCCGCACCCACGGGACGCGCCAGCCGTATTCGAAGCGCACTGCGAGTTCCATATGCATCGTGACCCGCCCGCGCAGCCCCTCCACCATACGGACCAACCGCGGCGTTCTCGATCCCAGCACCATGAAGTCCGTCACGCGGACCGCGCCCTCGCCCGTGTCGAACTCTGTGTCGAGGATCAGCGTATCGCCGCGGTAGCGACGGGACGAGTGCGGCTGCCGGCCATCGCCACTCTGCGGGCCGGCGACAGCGCTCTGCGGACAGATGAGCCAGCGTCCGTTGCTGCTGTCGCCGAGCAGTGCCGCGAAACAGGCGGCCGAATCGAAACGGGGGGTGCAGAACCAGTCTATGGAGCCGTTGCGGCCGACGAGAGCCGCAGTGCTCAAATCGCCAATCAGCCCATAGTCCGAAATATCCATGAGCTCAGTCTTCCCGATTGAGCCGGGTCTCATGCCCGCGCC
>CAZWAR010000047.1:20678-22163 GCA_964631965.1 uncultured Gaiellales bacterium | reverse complement strand
AGGCCACAGCCACCGCGATCACCAGGTTCTCTCCCGAGAACCCCGCTTTCTGAGCGGCGAGCGCTATCTGCTCCGGTTTCAGGATGTTGGAGACTCCGGGCTGGTGTTCCCGGTCGGTGGCGCTGGTCGTCGTGGTCGGGTTGCGGGTGGTCGTGGTGGTGCCGCTTCCGCCACCTGTCGTCGTGCCGCCGGTCGTTCCGGTGCCGCCGGTCGTTCCGGTGCCGCCGGTCGCGGAATCACCACTTGCGCCGCTCCCCCCGCTGCCGGTGGTGTCGTTACCGGCGGCTTCCTGAGCCGCAGCCTGGGCGTCGGCGAGGGCCTCCTGCAGTTTGGCGTCGCGTTCCCGCTGCAGCCTCGCCTGCTCCGCCTGCCGCGCCTGCCACTCCTTCTCCAGTTGCGCGACTTCGGCCTCCTTGCCCTTCAGCGACTCCTGAGCCTGCGTGAGCTTCAGAGAGACGGCCTGCGCCGCGGCGTCCACGTCCTGCGCGGCGCTGCGCCGCTTTTCCAGTTGAGCGGCCAGTTCCGCACCGCGAGCCGTCACCTCGGCTCGGAAGGTGCTGACCTCATCCACCAGGTCGGCATCTTGCCGGCTGATGCGCTGGAGGAGCGTCAGGCGGCTCATGAGGTCGGCCAACGAGGTCGAGTCGAGCAGGAGATCGAGAGCGCCGCTTTTCCCCTGCTTGTAGATCTGCGTGAGCCGCTCGTTGAGCGCGGCCTCCGCCTCCACCTGGTCCTGCTGAGCTTGCGCGAGCTGAGCCGCATTCTGGGCCGCGGTCATCTCTGTCTCGGCCAGCAGCGCGGCGGCCGCCTCGTACTTCTCCGTGAGGACCGCTGCCTGGTCCTTGAGTTCTTGAACCTGCGCCTCGAGGGCGGAGGCCTGACTCTTGGCCTGGTTGAGGTCCTGCGTATCGGCCAGGGCCGCATGCCCGCCCATCAACGCCAACGCCGCGACGGCGAGCGAGGTACAGATGATGCGGGGACCAACGCGTTGGATTCTGCCGTTCTTGATCGGAGCCTCCCTCACGGCGCGACGGCCCGGCTACCCGGCGGCAGGATTCTCGCCCAGGACCGAGTAGGCTAGCACAGACCGGCTGGAACCGTCCTCCTATCGCTCTCCGGCGGTCTCCGCCCGGCGGACCGCCCAGACGAAGACGTCGGTGACCGGTTGGTCTCTGTCGCCGTGGCGGCTGTCCCGCCGTCCCGAGTCGAGCACCGTGAGGCCGGGGAGGCCGGTCTCGAGCATCTTTTCGGTGAAGAGCCGCTCCGCCTGGGGCGGGCCCGCCTTGCCCAGGGAACTCACGTGATGACCCACGACGAACAGATGTCCTCCAGGAGCCAACGCCTCGCCCGCTCGCGCGAACAACTCCGCCCGCTCGCCGGGCTCCGGATGCATGTTGGCTATCACCACGAGGTCGAACCGCTCGCCTCTGCCCAGGAATTCGACGGCGTCCGCGACCTCGATGTCCAAGGCGAGACCCTCCGCCC
>CAZWAR010000047.1:0-20578 GCA_964631965.1 uncultured Gaiellales bacterium | reverse complement strand
CCCAGGAATTCGACGGCGTCCGCGACCTCGATGTCCAAGGCGAGACCCTCCGCCCCGGCGGCAGCGGCCGCCCGGTCGAGAGCGACCTGCGAGACGTCCACCGCCGTCACCTTCCATCCTCGCTGCGCGAGCCACAGGCTGTTGCGGCCCTCACCCGCCCCCAGGTCGGCCGCACGCCCGGGCGGCAAGCCGGTCACCAGTTCGACCAGGGTCTCATCGGGTGACTCGCTGAAGAGCCGTTTCTTGCCGGCATAGCGCTCGTTCCAACGATCCGCGTCCATGGTTCGCCCTTTCCGCCGGGGCCGGGACGCCTCGAGATCTGCGGCGTTCCGCGTCTACATCCCTGTATCTTCCCCGTCGAGCGGCCATGCGGAACCGGCCCCTCCCGCTGCTGCGGCAGCCGCTGCACGCGTCGCGCGCTCGGCCGGCGTCTTGTCCTCCCCCTCCGCCATGGGTGGGAACACGGCTCGGCTTCCCCGAGTTCCAGAGGGCTCGTGAGTGTCGTGGTGCAGGAGGCGCGGCACGGCTCCGCTCTCCAGTACCGCTCCGAACACCCGATCGACGAGAAGGTCGCGCCTTCTTTTCCAGCGCTGCTCGTAGTCCCGGGCCCGCCGCTCGGCGCGCGCCATCTTCACCGCGCTTCGCTCGTAGCGCCGTCGTGCCCACACCGAGCGCGGGCGCGCCAGCCGGATGGCCGCTACGAACCCGACCATGGGGATGAACAGGCCGACCCATCCCATCCAGAGCTTACCCTTGAGGAAGGCGATGACCACGAACGCCAGGTTGAGCACCAGGCCGGCGACGGCCGC
This sequence comes from uncultured Gaiellales bacterium, assembly GCA_964631965.1. Classification (GTDB taxonomy): domain Bacteria; phylum Actinomycetota; class Thermoleophilia; order RBG-16-64-13; family RBG-16-64-13; genus CAIQPS01. The sequence goes on along the minus strand of CAZWAR010000047.1, from coordinate 19,769 downwards.
CAGTTCCAGGATCACGCTGGACGAAAACGGCCGGGAGTATCCCAGGGGGATCATGCCGATGGCCATGAACAGCGTGAACGAGGTGCCAAGGAACACCGCCCCGATGGACTTGCGCCCCTCTTGTTCCCAGTAGACGTCCTTGAGATGCAACACCAGGGCGAACTCGTCGAACACTGCGGCCGCCCCGCCTCCGAAGACCAGGGCCAGGATCTCCACCCCCGGCGACGCCGGATGTACGGTGAACTCGATCACTCCGGCCACGAACATCACCGGCAATCCGATGACCACGTGGTGTACGTGGACGTCGCCCCGGCGGATGTTCTTCGGCCACCACGACACTCCGTCCCGAATGAGCCGGGTGCTGATGCGCAGACCAAGAAAGGTGAGGATCATCCCGGCAAGCAGGGCAAAGGCGGGTAGCTTCTCGCTGTGGAAGAACGAGCCGAGCCAGAAACCGTATGTACTCGCCATAAACTACCTACAGGCCGGCCACAATCGATCGCGCCTGGTCCCAGTCGCACAGGCTGGTCAATACGCAGGCCGGCCCCGATCGTTTGAGTTCCTCGTAAGTATAGTCCCCCGTGGCCACGGCGACCGCCCACGCGCCGTAGCGGTTCGCGCAACTCACGTCCCGGGGCGTGTCGCCCACTATGACGACCTCATGCGGTCGGATGGAAACACCGAGGGCGCGTTCCGCCCGCCGGGCGGCGATCGCCGGCAGCCGGTTCCTGTCGGCGTGGTCGCTGCCATAGCCCCCTCTGGTGAAGATCGTCGGAGACATGCCGGCCGCAGCCAGTTTGGGGGCCACGAGCGGCTCCAGATTCCCGGTCAGTATTCCCAGCGCCGGTCCGGCCTCGGCCGCATCACCTGCCGTCCGGGCGGCCAGACGGGCAACCAACTCGCGGGCGCAGGGCATCGCCGCGACCCGGGCCTGGGGCAGGTCGGCAAGGTAGTCCGCCTGATACAGTGCGAGCGCCCGGGGAAGAACGGCTTGGGCGTCGGCCGGAGCCCATCCGTTGAGAACCAGAAGTTCCGTCATGATCTGAGGATCGGTCTTGCCGGCCAACGAATAGTCGCGGACCTCCGCTTCGCGGCCGGCGATCTTCTCGAACACGGCCAAGAAGGCATCCCGAGACAGGTCCCCGGCGGACAGCAGGGTCCGATCGACATCGAAGAGGATGAGCCGGATGCGGTTCCGCCCCGCCGTCGGCCCCGATGTCGACTGCGGGAGGAGGGTCACCCCGGGCTACAGCCCCAGGGAGAGCCGCAGAGCATCGTCCACCCGAGCCATGACCTCGGGCGAGCACTCGGCCAGAGCCTCGGGCTGCACCCGGTCGAGCGCCACCGTCTTTATCTGCTCGCAGTGGATGACGCCGGGTTTGCCCAACACCCCGGCCGGCAGATGCACCTGGAACGGGAACAGTTGCGACGGCACCACCGACGTCAGCGACACCACCACGGTGGTGGCCCCCGCCTGGTTCCCCTGATCGTTCTGGACGACCAGGACAGGCCGCTTGCGCGGCTGACCCTGCGGGTCGGGCCCCAGATCCAGAAGGTAGATACGGCCCCGCTTGACGCCGGCCATTACAGGCTCTCCTCGGCTATCAGCTTGTCGATCTCCCGCATCTCCGCATATCCCTTGCGCATGAGCGCGTCCCGGTCCTGGACCTTGAGCGCGCGAAGGGCCTCGAGCACGACATCGGTCTTCGTAGCGCCGGTCGAAGCGGCCCGCTCGTTGATGTAGCTGAGCGCCCAGTCGGGAAGGCGGACGTTGAAAGGCGTGGTCCCCATACGTGCAGCATAGCGCGCCCAGCAGGGATTGTAAAGAACAGATGTATGTACGCCGAATTACTCGGCGAGAACGGCAGCCACCACGCCGGCGATCTGTTCGGCCCAGCCGTCCGTGACCTCCGCCGTCGGTCCCTCCACCATCACCCGGCAGAGCTTCTCGGTGCCCGAATAGCGCACCAACACCCGCCCCTCCTCGCCCAGGGCGGTTTCGGCCTGCACGACGGCTGCCTGGATCTCCGGCACTTCGACCAGATCCGGTTTCCGCGCCACCTTCACGTTGATGAGCCGTTGCGGGAAGACGTCCATGGCCTCGGCAGCCATCTGGGAGAGCGGCTTGCCCTCCTTCATCATGGCCGCCATGAGTTGCAGGCCCGTCAGGATGCCGTCACCGGTGGTGTGGTGGTCGAGGAATATGACGTGGCCCGAGTCCTCGCCGCCAAGCACCGCGCCCATGGCCGTCATGTCCTCGAGCACGTTGCGGTCGCCCACCTTGGAGGCGTGATGCCGTATGCCGACACGGGCCGCCGCCACGCGCAGGCCCAGGTTGCTCATGATGGTCGTCACGAGCAGGTCGTTCCGAAGGCGCCCTTCCGCCAGCAGCATCTTGGCGCAGATCATGAGGATCTGGTCCCCCGTTATGGTCTTCCCCTTCTCGTCCACCGCGATCAACCGGTCCCCGTCGCCGTCGAAGGCCAGGCCGATGGAGGCCCCCGTCTCCACGACCGTCCGCCTGAGGTCCTCGGTGTATTGCGACCCGCAGCCGTCGTTGATGTTGAACCCGTCCGGTTCGTCGTGGATGACCGTCACGTCGGCGCCCAGCTCGGTGAACGCAGCCGGGGCCACCTTGTACGTAGCCCCGTTGGCGACGTCCAGGGCCACCCTGACCCCCTCGAGGGTGAGACCCCGCGGGAACGTATTCTTGAGAAAGACCACGTAGCGACCGAGGGCGTCCTCCAGCCTTTTGGCCCTGCCCATGCCCTTCGGGGGCGGGACCAACTCGGGCAGCCTACCCCCCAGGACCAACCCCTCTATCTCGGCCTCCTGCTCGTCGGACAACTTCCGTCCGTTGCCGGCGAAGGCCTTGATGCCGTTGTCATGGTAGGGATTGTGGGAGGCGGAGATCACCAGGCCGGCGTCGGCCCTCATGCTCTCGGTGAGATAGGCGATAGCCGGGGTGGGCATGACCCCGACCAGATACGTGTATCCCCCCATGGAGGTGACCCCGGACTCCAGGGCGCTCTCCAGCATGTATCCGGAGATGCGGGTGTCCTTCCCGATGATCACCCGGGGAACGTGCCCGTTGTGCCTGAGTACCTCCGTCATGGCCTGGCCGACGGCAAAAGCCGTGGCCGCGTCCATGGGATAACGGTTGGCCTCCCCCCGGATGCCGTCCGTCCCGAACAACCTGCCCATATGGTGCTTCTCCTATCTTCTGCGCGCTGAGCTTACGCCCAGGGAAGGCATCAACGCGTCGGCGCGTGCGCACAACTCGTCAACGGTGAACTGTAGCCACTCTACCCCATGCCCCGATAAAGCTGGGGTAAGGCCCTTGAGGGCTGTGACGAAGGAGGTCTCCCCTTCGGTTGCCGGCCCGAACTCCGCGAGGAACGCCTCGCCGGCCTCGCCCGCCCTGCCCGATTCCCCGGCCGCCCGAGCCGCTTCGCCCAGGAACAGCTCCCCGACGGCCTCCAGGTTCTCCCGTACCTCGGCGATGCAGCGGTTCGCTTCGGGCACCTTCGCGGCCATCGCCTTCAGCCGCTTCACCCGCTCCTCCTTGGCCCCCGCCAGCAGTTTCATGGCTCCGTCGTAGACGAGCGGGCCGAATTCCTGTCTGGCGAAGAACGGCCTGCGGGCCCCTCGATACCAGTGCTCCAGAGCCACCAGATTGGCCAGATACACCACATTGTTGCGGACCAGCCGGGCCAGGTTGCCGTAGCTGTGAGGGATGTACCGGCGTTTGGCCTCCCTGTGAGGCCCGATGACGACGAGACGGCGGTCTTCGAGGATGTCCTCCCGAAGGATGCAGCCGGCGGCCACAACAGTGCCGAAGCCCACCCTGACCGGACCGGTCGCTCCGCCCTGCCCTCCGAGGAAGATCGGCGGCTGGTCGAGCATCACCCCGCGGGGCACATCGCCGAACAGTGACGGCGTGGACTTGTCGCCGTCGGGGGTGTAGTTGAAGTGTATGTAGGAGCTGCCGACCTCGCTGTGGTTCACGCGGTCGGTGCCCCCGGCCATCAGACAATCGCAGAAGTTGACGAGGCTGCCCAGGGTGACGAACGAGAGCAGGATGGTCTGCTTGAGGCCGACGCAGTGAGCCCCGCTCGCTTCCTCCTCGAGCAGGCAGCCCTCGCGCACCTGGGCACCCGACCCCATGCCGGCCTTCTCCAGAAAGACGGACTGCCGCAGGTAGCCGCCTTTCAGCTCCACCTTCGGGCCGAGATAGCAGTCCTCGATCGTCACGGGGCCCTCCGCTCCCAACTGCACCCCCGCGGATACCACCGTCTCCGCCCCATAGAGACGGCAGCCCGGATAGATGACCACACCGTTCGAGGAGATGCGATCGAGGTCGACATCGTCGCCGACGTCGACGGTGTAGGGCGCGGGGATGCGGACGCCCTTCTCGATGAGACGGGCAGCCCTTTCCATTCCTCGCTGAGGGATTTCCATGGCGCCAAGGGTGGCTTAGGCCGGTCCGCTTGTCAAGCGGCAGCCACGCCTCCCGCGCACCGGCTCTCGCCCGCCGGCCGGACGGCATTGTAGACTGGGCGCCATGGCAGCCGAATCCAAGAGAGCGATCGTCGCGGCGATCATCGGGAACGTGGCCATCGCCGCCATCAAGTTCGTGGCCGCAGCCTTCACCGGCAGCTCGGCCATGATTTCCGAGGGCATCCATTCCCTGGTGGACACCGGGAACGGCGTCCTACTCTTCCACGGTCTGCGCCGGGGCGCCCGGCCGCCGGACGAGGACCACGTCTTCGGCCATGGCCAGGAGGTGTACTTCTGGAGCCTCATCGTGGCCATCAGCATCTTCGCCGTCGGCGGCGGGATGTCCATCTACGAGGGCATCACGCACATCATCCATCCCACGCCCATAGAGACGGCCTACGTCAACTACATCGTCCTCGGACTGTCCGCCGTCTTCGAAGGGATGTCGTTCACGGTCGCCTGGCGGGCCTTCAAGCAGAACCGGGGCTCGCGCGGCGTGCTGAGCGCCGTCCGTCTGGGCAAGGACCCCAGCCTCTTCACGGTCGTGTTCGAAGACACCGCCGCCCTTGCCGGCCTCTTCGTCGCCTTCGTGGGGGTGCTGCTCAGCGATCTGCTCGGCATACCCGAACTCGACGGCGCCGCCTCGGTGGTCATCGGCCTCATCCTCGTGAGTGCGGCCCTGTGGCTGGCAGCGGAGAGCCGCAGCCTGCTCGTGGGCGAGGCGGCGGACCCCGACATCGTCGCGGCCCTTCGCCGCGCCGCCCTCGCCGATGAGGCCGTGATGGAACTGGGCGAGGTGCTCACCATGCATCTGGGACCCGAGCAGGTGCTGCTCAACATCGAGGTGACGTTTCGAAGTGGAATATCGGTGGAGGAGGTGGATGCGGCTGTTCGGAGGATAGAGAACCGCATCCAACTGGACTATCCGCAGGTGACCCACATATTCGTCGAAGTGAGGAATCGCCGGAGTGAACAATCCGTGTAGACAAACCCCCCGGAGTATGTATAATGGTGCCGGATTCCTCAGTAAGATGCTTACCATTGTGGCCAATTAAGGAGGACGACGATCATGAAATGGACTTGCCCGGTGTGTGGTTACGTCTTCGAGGGCGACGCTCCCCCCGAGCAGTGCCCAAGTTGCAGGGCGCCAGGTGCCAGCTTCAAAGCCGCCACCGACACCAAGGCCGCGTGGGCGGCCGAGCACGTGATCGGTGTGGCGAAGGACGTCGACCCCCGGGTCATCGAGGGGCTTCGCATGAATTTCAACGGTGAGTGCAGCGAGGTGGGCATGTACCTCGCCATGTCGCGCGCCGCCGACCGGGAGGGCTATCCCGAGGTGGCCGAGGCCTACAAGCGCATCGCCTACGAGGAAGCAGACCACGCCTCCCGGTTCGCCGAACTGCTGGGCGAGGTCGTGTCCGCCTCCAGCAAGGAGAACCTCAGAGCCCGTGTCGATGCCGAATACGGCGCCACCGAAGGCAAGGTGGAGCTGGCCAAGCTGGCGAAGGAACTGGGCTACGACGCCATCCACGACACGGTGCACGAGATGGCTCGCGACGAGGCCCGGCACGGCAAGGCCTTCAAGGGGCTGCTCGACCGTTACTTCGGCTAGACGCCTCCCCCGGCCGCAGGCCCGCGCAAGGGCGGGCGCCGGCTGAGTCGACGATACGTCATACGAGGCCCCGGGGCGCAAGCGCCCCGGGGCCTCGTGTTCGATAGAGGTGTACGGAAGCGGTCCCGGTGGCCTCCTAGCGGAAGTCCTCCCCGTTCATGGCACCAACGATGGGGTAGATACCCTTCGCCGGCATCTGCACCCCGGCCGCGGCCGCCCGCTCCAGCGCGGCCCGGACGGCGTCCGCGTCTTTCGCGTCCCATTCGCAGTAGAAGTTGCCGTCCTCCGGTGTGTACCAGCTACGTACCCAGTAGGCATCGGTACTGCAGTTCGCTTTGACTATCTGTCCGATTGGCTTCGCTTCATCGAGGTTCATGTCGGGGCCGACAGGGTGGACGACCAAGTACTTGCCCATGCCAATCTCCTTTGCGGACGTTCCCCGCTCACCCTTCCATTCTCCGCGGCCCGGCCGATCGGTCAAGACAAAGAACGGGGCGCCCCGGGATGTCCCGGGGCGCCCCGCGGCCGGCTCGTGGCGATACGAGGTGCTGCTCTATGAAACCTCGGCCAGCGCCTCCACGAACTGGCTGTTGTACAGATCGTAGTAGAACCCGCGGGCGTCCAGGAGTTGCACGTGCGTGCCCTGCTCCACGATGGCGCCCTCGTTCATCACCAGGATGAGGTCGGCGTCGCGGATGGTGGACAGGCGATGCGCGATCACGAAGCTGGTCCGTCCCGTGAGGAGGCGGGCCATGGCCCTCTGGATGAGCACTTCAGTCCTGGTGTCCACGGAGCTGGTGGCCTCGTCCAGGATGAGGATCTCCGGGTCTGCCAAGAAGGCCCGGGCGATGGTGAGCAGCTGCCTTTCCCCCTGGGACACGTTCGCCGAGTCGTCGTCGAGCCTGGTGTCGTAGCCGTCGGGAAGAATGCGCACGAAGTGATCCACGTGCGCCGCTTCGGCCGCGATCTCGATCTGCTCGTCGGTGGCGCCCTCCCGACCGTAGGCGATGTTCTCGCGGATGGTGCCGTTGAACAGCCAGGCGTCCTGGAGCACCATCCCGAACAGGCGGCGCAGATCGTCGCGGGCCATGTCCCTGGTGTCGTGGCCGTCGACGAGGATCTGCCCCTTGTCGATCTCGTAGAAGCGCATGAGCAGGTTGACGAGAGTGGTCTTGCCGGCACCGGTGGGTCCGACGATGGCCACCGTCTGGCCGGGCTTCACGTCGATGCTGAGATCGTCGATGAGCGGCACGTCCGGTAGGTACCGGAACGAGACATCCTTGAACTCCACGCGGCCCTCGACATGCTTGAGCACCACGGGCTTGGCCGGCTCGGCGCTCTCCTCCGGCTCGTCCAGGAGTTCGAACACCCGCTCGGCCGAGGCGACGGCCGATTGAAGGACATTGGCCGAGCTGGCGGTCTGCGTGATGGGTTGAGTGAACATCTGCGAGTACTGGATGAAGGCCGTCAGGTCGCCGAACAGAAGGGCACCGGACGTCATGCGCAGCCCGCCGATGATGGCGATGGCCACGTACTGCAGGTTGCCCACGAACATCATCATGGGCATGATGATCCCCGAGATGAACTGCGCCTTGAAGCTCGACTGATAGAGCTCCTCGTTCTGCTCTTCGAACTCTGCGACGCTTTCCTTCTGGCGCCCGAATACCTTGACGATCGTGTGGCCGGTGAAGGTCTCCTCCACGTGCCCGGTCAGGGTGCCGGTGCTCCGCCACTGCAGCGCGAACTGCTTCTGGGAGCGCTTGGCGATCGCCATTGTGATGGCTACCGAGATCGGGACCGTGACGATCGCAACGACCGCGAGCAGCCAACTGATGTAGAACATCATCCCGAGCACGCCCACCAGGGTGAGTATCGACGTGACGATCTGCGTCATCGTCTGCTGCATCGTCTGCTGGATGTTGTCGATGTCGTTCGTCACCCGGCTGAGGATGTCGCCGCGGGCGTGGCCGTCGAAGTACCTGAGCGGCAGCCGCGCCAGTTTCTCGTCGACCATCTGGCGAATGCGGTAGACGGTGCGGGCCACGACGCCTGCCATGATGTAGCCCTGGAGCCAACCGAACAGTGCGCTCATGATGTAGATCGCGACCAGGACGAGCAGTACTTTGCCGACGGCCGCGAAGTCGACCCCTTTGCCCACTGCGAAGCCGGGTAGATTCAGGATGACATTGCCCACTCTGTCGGCTTCGGCCGACCCCGTGGCCCTGAGGGCGGCTGCCGCCTGCTCGGCGTTGAGACCGGCGGGTAGGCCGGAATGGCTCAGGAGACGACCCATGCCGCCCGACAGGATGAGGTTGAAGACCCTCCCGAGGATCCTTGGACCGGCGATGGTCCCGGCCACGCTGAACGCGGCGAAGGCAAAGATCCATGCGATCCGCGGCCGCTCGGGTCGCAGGGTGCCCACGAGGCGTTTGAACGACGTCCTGAAGTTCTTCGCCTTCTCCCCCGTGCCGATGAGGCCGGGCGGACCCATGCCGGGACCGTGCTGTTGCGGCCGGCGCACGCGCTGCCCGCCGGGCGTTTTCGAGCTCCGAGCCGCTCCGCCGTCGCCGGCCGGACCGGACGCCGGACCGGGCGCCATGTTCTCGTTCCGCTCCTCGGCGCTCATGCCACTTCCTCCGCGCTGAGCTGCGAATACACGATCTCCTGATAGGTCTCGCAGGTATCGAGGAGATCCTCGTGGCGGCCGAGGCCGCACATTCCCCCCCGCTCCAGGACGACGATCTGGTCCGCGTGCAGGATGGTGCTCACCCGCTGGGCGACCACGATGACCGTCGCCTCTTTGGTCTCCCGCTTGAGAGCGGACCGCAGCATGGAGTCGGTCTTGAGGTCGAGGGCCGAGAAGCTATCGTCGAACACGTAGATGTCGGGCCTCTTGACGATGGCCCTGGCGATGGCCAGACGCTGGCGCTGCCCGCCGGATACGTTGCTTCCCCCTTGATGAATGGGCTCGTAGAGACCCTCGGGCATCGCCCTGACGAATTCTTCGGCTTGGGCGATCTTCAGTGCATGCCACAACTCCTCGTCCGTGGCTTCCGGATTGCCATAGCGCAGGTTGCTGGCCACGGTGCCGGAGAACAGGAACGCCTTCTGAGGAACGAAGCCGATGTGCCGCCACAGGTCGGCACGCTCCATGTGCCTGATATCGCGGCCGTCGATGTGGATGCTCCCGCCCGTCACGTCGTTCAGGCGCGGGATGAGCTCGATGAGTGTCGACTTACCGCTGCCGGTGCTGCCGACGATCGCTGTTGTCCGTCCCGGCTGCGCCGTGAAAGAAATGTGGTTCAGCACCGCATCCTCGGCACCGGGATACCGGAACTCCACATCGCGGAACTCCACGACTCCGTGCGGGCCGCCGTCGCGGGCGGAAAGTTCGACCGGCCGGGCCGGGTCCTTGATGGCCGGATCCGTATCCAGTACGTCCTGGATGCGCCCTCCCGACGCCACGGCGCGCGGCACCATGGCCGCCAGCATGGTGGCCATCAAGACCGAGAACAGGATCTGCATCACGTACTGGATGAAGGCCATCAAGTTGGCGGCCTGCATGGCTTCGCTGTCCACCCTGTAGCTGCCCACCCACATGATGCCGGCCATCGACAGGTTCATGATTAGAAACAGCATCGGAAAGACCAGGGAGAACAACTTGAAAACCTTGATGGTCACATCGGTCAGTTCCTGGTTGGCGTCACCGAAGCGCTTCTCCTCGTACTGGACCCGGGAGAACGCCCGGATGACCCGGATGCCGCCCAGGTTTTCGCGCATGAGCTGGTTGATCCGGTCGAGACGTCCCTGGATCGTGCGGAACAGTGGGATGAGCGCCCGCAACACGAGGAATAGGAAGACCAGCATCACCGGGATGATCACGGCGAGTGAGATGGATAGCGTCAAGTCTTGCCGGAGAGCCATGATGACACCGCCGACGGCCATCATGGGCGCGAACAGCATCAGGGTGAGGCCGATAGCCGTGAGCAATTGCACCTGCTGCACATCGTTCGTGTTCCGGGTGATGAGCGAGGGCGTCCCGAAACGACCCATCTCGCTCTGGGAGAGACTTTGCACCTTGAGGTAGAGGGCTCCGCGGATGTCGCGTCCGGCCCCCATGGCCGTCCTGGCGGCGTTATAGGAGGCGACGACGGTGCACAGAGCCACACCGATCGCCACCGCGAGCATGATGAGACCGGTGCGTACGATGTAGCCTGTGTTTCCGGTCTGGACCCCGTTGTTGATGATGTCGGCGTTGAGCGTTGGCAGGTAGAGGTTGCCGATGGCCTGCAGAAGAACGACCACGAAGATGGTGCCTATGCGCCACCTGAATGGTTTCAGATAGGTGAACAGCAGTCTCTTCACTCGGCTACAGCCCCTCCTTCTCTATGGCCCCATTGCACAGCATCGCGGCGATGCGCGCGGACACCTCGTCGAGGAGGCGGGCCAGTTCCTTCTTATCGGCGTCGCTCAGCGTCCCGACCGTCTGGCTCAGATAGGCTTCGAAGGCCTCCTTGTGCTCCGCCTCCAGGCGACGGCCTTCGTCCGTCAGGAATACTCGGGTGAGACGCTGGTCGGACGGGTCGTTCTCGCGCCGTACGGCCCCGGCCTTCTCGAGGCCCTGAAGGATACTCGTTACCCGGGGCCGGCTGAGATGCAGCGTGTCGGCGAGGTCGCGCTGGCTCAGGCCGTCATGACGAGCCAACAACCTCAGACTGAAGACCTCCCCATGATGGGTCTCCGACGTCGTGAAGAACTTCTGCATTGCCTGGCGGTGCAGGTGAAAGATCTTTCCCAGTGCCTCGAACGCGCTCGCGGCCACGGGATCGTCGGTCCCAAGCAGGACCGGCGGCTGTGACTCGCTCCCGTGTCTGCAATCGTTCATTGCGCAACAGTTTTGCACAGAACCATTTGGTGGTCAATCCAAAACCCTACTGGATCCGGCCATCGGGTCGGAGGGGACGCCGGAGCGGCCGCCGACCGCCGAAGGTTGACTAAGAAACGGCCAACCTATACAGTCGCTTGTCATGGACGGACGCGCAGCATTCGCGGGATGGAAGGCCCTCACGATCGAAGCCCGGTCTCTGGCCGCCAAGAGTGATTTGGGGCAAGCCATCGAGGCCGGGGAAAAGGCTCTCGCCGCCGCGGAAATCGATCTCGGACCCGAACACTCCACTGTTGTAGGCATCGTGGCCGACCTCGCCGTCATGCACGAGACTGCGGGGGCTTTCCTGCAGGCAGCCGCCTTCTACGAGAGGGCCCTCGCCGTGCGCCGTAAGGCGCTGGGCGACGAGGACCCGGCGGTGGCGCTGGCCGAGGAGAATCTCGCTCATACCTACCATCTCCTGGGGCGGGACGCTGAAGCCGTCCCCCTCTATGAAGCAGCCCTTGCCGTACGGGAGGCCACTCTGGGCGCCGACCATCCGAGGGTGGCCGTCACGCTCGACGATCTCGGTGACGCGGTGGCAGCCAACGGCCGCTACGAAGAAGCAACCGCTCTCTATCGACGGGCTCTCACCATCCGGCGCGAGGCTTTCGGTGAAGGTCACGTGCGCACAGCCGTCGACCTCGACCGCATTGCGGCGGTCCAGCAGGCCGAGGGTGACTTCGCCGCCGCCCAGTCCAGCTTCGACCAAGCGCTCGAAATCCGGAAGGCGGCACTCGGCGAGAACAGCGCGGAGGTAGGCGTGAGTCTCCAGCTGTCGGCGGGTCTCGCTGCCGCCCAGAGCGATCCTGAGCGGGCCCGCGCCCTTCACCAGCGTGCCGTGGACGCATTGGAAGCCGCCGCCGGCCCCGAGGACCTGCGGCTCGCCCCCAGTCTGGAAGCTCTGGCCGGCTACCTCGTGGCCGAGAGCAAGGAGGCGGAAGCCCAGCCCCTGCTCGAACGGGCTCTGGCCATCAAAGAGAAGCACCTGGGGCCGGTGCACCCGGACGTCGCCGATACCCTCGCCCGGCTGGGGGCCCTCCTCGATACCCGGGGCCGCATCACCGACGCCCTGTGGAACTGCGAGAGGGCTCTCCACATCCGCGAGATCTCCCTCGGGGACGAGAACCCGCTCGTGGCCTCGAGTCTCGCTCAGGTGGGCGAGCTCTACCGCGCCCGCGGCCAATACGCTCTGGCGGAGCCGCACTTCCAGCGGGCGCTTGCCATCCGCGACCAGATCCTCTCCTCCGACGACCCCGACCTGGCCAAGAGCCTGGCCGATCTCGCCGAACTCGACTACGTACGCGGTCGTTACTCCGAGGCCCAGCCTCTTTACGAGCGGGCCATCGCCATCAAGGAGAAGGTCCTGGGTCCGGACGATCCCAGCCTGGCCCTCTGCCTGAACGGACTGGCCGTGCTCTCCTCCGTCCAGCGGCGCTTCACGGCCGCGGAGCCCCTCTACAAGCAGTCCCTGGCCATCTGGGAGAAGAGCCTCGGCCCCGACCATCCGGATGTAGCCACCAGCTTGGGCAACCTGGCCGTCCTCTACCAGGAACAGGGTCGTTACGACGAAGCCGAGGCCCTCCAGAAGCGGGCGCTCGCCATCAGAGAGAAAGCCCTGGGCCCCGGGCATGAGCATGTGGGCACCACTATGGAGAACCTGGCGGAACTCTACCGACTGCAGGAAAGATTCGAGGAGGCCGAGCCTCTCTACCTGAAGGCCCTGGAGGTCCTCGAAGCCACACTGGGCGAGGAGCATCCCGAGATCGCCGTGACGCTCAACAACCTGGCCGAGCTCTACCGGGCGGAGAGCCGCTTCGAAGAGGCCGCTCCGCTCTACGAGCGATCGCTGACGGTGGCCGAAGAGGCCCTCGGGCCCCAACACCCGGACGTCGCGCTCATCCTCCTGGGCCAGGCCGAGCTCCATCGAGCCCACGGGGACTACGGATCAGCGGAGATCGACTACGCGCGAGCCCTGGCCATCAGAGAGTCTGCCCTAGGAAGCGATCACCCGGATGTCGCAGTGGCTCTCGAGAGCATGGCCGCCCTCTACGAGCAGACGGACCGCAAGACCCAGGCGGCTGCGTTGCGGGAGCGGGCGGAGACCATACGCGGGCTCGAGAGGTAGCAGCCGCCTCCCCTACCGGCCGCACTGCACGCTGAGAAACAGCCGGCGCCCCGAGGGACGCCGTTCGTCTTGCCTTCTCGACCGCCGGTAGGGACCCGATGCTACTCGATACCCACCAGCAATTGTCCCCGCTGAGCCGTGTCGCCCTTCGCGACCGCCACCACGGTCACCTTGCCCTTCTTCGGCGCCCGCAACTCGTTCTCCATCTTCATAGCCTCGAGGACCACCAAAGGGGTGCCTTCGTCCACCGGGTCGCCGACCTTGACGAACACTTCGACGATCTTGCCGGGCACCGGCGCGAACAGACCATCCGCCGCTTCCGGAGGAGCGGCGGCCCCGCCGGCCTCGGCTGTGGGGGCGGCCGCGCCGGCTGCCGCCCCGGGGGTGCCGGTCGCCGCGGAGCCTGCCTCCCGCACCAGGTCGGACACGGTCAGCGGCACCCTCTCCCCCGCCACTTCCAACGTGAAGCAGCCGACGTCCTCCGTGCTCTCTACCACCCGGATCTCGTAGCTCCTCTCGGCCACCGAGACCGTCCGCCTGTCGGCGGAGGCGGAGCCCGGCTTCGTCTGGTACGTCTCCCCGTCGATGGTGACGCTGCCGTCGGCGGCAGCCGAGACTTGATATTCCTTGCCGTCCACCTGGAGCTTGAACTTCATACCTAGTACCTCCAGGACACGGCGCGGCCGCCGACCAGCTCAGCCCGGCCGGCCGCGGCCCAGGCGGGCGTGGCGGGTGGCGCTTCAGGGCTGGGCTGGGACTCGGCAGGCTCGGCAGACATCGCTGCCTCGACCGACTGCGGTACGCAGGCGACTTCCTTCTCGACGCCAAGGAGATGGGCGACGGCCCCTGTCAGGGCGGCCAACTCTTCCTTCGGCCGCTCGGTCCGGTCCCTGCGGGCGAAGAACTCCAGCGCCACCTGAGGGAACAGGGCGTACGACACCAGGTCTTCCTCACTGTACGTGATGCCCAGTTCGTCCAGCTCGGCTCGGCGTTTGGGGAGTTCGGGCTCCAGCATGTCGGCCGGGCGTACCGTGATAGGCATCTCGTCCCCGATGGCGAGCTTCTGCACCTCCGGGTCGATGGGGGCCGGCGTACGGCCGTAGTAGCCCTGAACGAGTCCGCGGGTCTCCTTGGTGACCATCTTGTAGCGGCCCATCAGCACGTTGAGCGTCGCCTGGGTGCCGACGATCTGCGAGGTCGGGGTGACGAGCGGTGGGTAACCGAGCTCCTTGCGGACCCGCGGCACCTCCTCCATCACCTCGGACATCCGCTCGAGGGCGTCCTGTTCTTTGAGCTGGTTGGACAGGTTGGAGATCATCCCCCCAGGGATCTGCCACATGAGCACGGCCGGGTCGACCGCGGTGAAGGCGCTCTCGTAGGCCCTGTACTTCTTGCGGATATCGCGGAAGTACTCGGAGATCTCCTCGAGCAGACCGATATCCATGCCGGTCTCGTGCTCCGTGCCCTTGAGTGCGGCCACCATGGACTCTGTCGGAGGATGGGAGGTGCCCATGGACATCGACGAGATGGCGCAGTCGAGGATGTCGGCGCCGGCTTCCACCGCTTTGAGGTAGGCCATGGAGGCCATACCCGACGTGTAGTGGCAGTGCATGTGTACGAGGATGTCGGGATGCGCCTGCTTGAGGGCGGAGACGAGTTCATACGCATTCTGAGGATCGAGCAGGCCCGCCATGTCCTTGATGGCGAACGACTGCGCACCCAACTCCGCGAGGCGCGCCGCATACTCCACGAACGTCTTGATGGAGTGCACCGGGCTCTTGGTGTAGCTGATGGTCCCCTCCACCCACTGTCCGTTCTCCCGCACGGCCTTGATGGCCGTCTCCAGGTTGCGGGGGTCGTTGAGGGCGTCGAAGATGCGGAACACGTTGATGCCGGCGTTTGCGGCCAGGCGAACGAACTCCTCCACCACGTCGTCGGCGTAGTTGCGGTAGCCCACCGCGTTCTGACCCCGCAGAAGCATCTGCAGCCGGGTATCCGGCATGGTGGTCTTGAGCGCGCGGACGCGCTCCCAGGGGTCCTCGTTGAGGAAACGCATCATCGAATCGAAGGTGGCCCCACCCCACATCTCGATGGACCAGTAGCCGGCCTGGTTGATCTTGGCGGCGATGGGCAGCATGTCTTCCGTGCGCATGCGGGTGGCAAGGAGCGATTGATGGGCATCGCGCAGCACGAGGTCGGTGATGTACACCCGCTTGGAGATCGGCGGGGCCCCGCCTGCAGCACCCGCACGCAGAGTGGCGCGACGGCCGGCGTTCTTCTTCGCAGCCGCGCTCACAGAGGGATGTTTCCGTGCTTCTTGGGTGGGCGGCCTTCTCGTTTCGACGCGCAGGCTTCCAGAGCAGCGATCAGACGCGGCCGGGTCTCGCCCGGCTCGATCACATCATCGAGATAGCCCCGTTTCGCCGCCGTGATGGGCGAGTGCGCCTCCCAACGGCGGACCGCACCTCCGGTCGCGGAAGCGGTGATCTCGGCAGACGGCCACGCCAGGTTGAAGTCGGCCCGGATGTGCTTCGACGCCATGACCTCGTAGGCCTCGCCGTACGCCTTCCCGGTGACCACCGTCAGCTTGGGCACGCTCGCTTCGCAGAACGCATAGAGCAGCTTCGTCGCGCCGCGCAACAGGCCGGCCCGTTCCTGGGCCTTGCCGGGAAGGAAGCCGGGCGTGTCGACGAACGTGACAAGCGGGATATTGAACGCATCGCATGTGCGGACGAACCGGGCGCCTTTGGCCACTGCATCAATGTCGAGTCTGCCCTCCTGCTGAGCCGGCTGGTTGGCCACCACGCCTACGGCCCTGCCGTTGAGTCGGGCGAAACCGACCACCAGATTCTTCGCCCAGCCCGGCTGCACCTCGAGGAACCGCGCCTCGTCCACGACGGCGGCGACCACTTCGCGCATGTCGTAGCCCGGCTGGTCGTCACCGCCGGCGATCATGAGCTTCTCGAGAGATCCGTCCTTCCGATCCGCGGGATCGGTGCAGGCCACCCGAGGCACATCCTCGAGATTGTTCTGCGGTAGGAAGGAGAGGAGCTCACGCACGCCCGCCAGGCATGCGGCCTCGTCGTCGGCCACGATGTGGGCCAGACCGGTCTTCTCCCCATGTGTGCGGCCGCCGCCCAGCTCCTCGATGGTGGTGCTCTCTCCCAACACCGCTCGGGCCGCCGACGGCCCGGCCAGGAAGAGCTGTCCGCTGCCCTTCACCATGAGGGTGAAATCGGCCAGCGCCGGCGAGTACGCCGCCGCACCTCCGCACTGTCCCATGATGGCCGCCACCTGCGGCACCACGCCGCTCGCCATCACGTTGCGAAAGAAGATCTCCGCATAGGCTCCCAGAGCTCCCAGCCCTCCATCTTGGTGCCAGCGCTCGCCGGCGTCATGGATGCCGACGACCGGAGCTCCATTCTTCATAGCCAGATCGACGACCTTGACCATCTTCTGTGCGTATCGCTCCCGGGAGTAGCCGTCCGTCTCGTCCCCATCCTGCGAGAAGAGATAGACGTCCCGCCCGTTCACCCGCCCATGACCGGTGACGACGCCTTCCACCAGCACATCGAGCTCGACGAAGGTACCCGGATCGAGTACCGCGAGCACGCGCGCCCGCGAGCTCATGAGTCCGTTCTTGCGACGAGCCGCAGCCTGTTCGGGCCCCCCCTCCAGGAGAGCCTCTTTCCTCAGCAGGCGCAGGCGCTCGAGTCTCTCTTGACCTGTCACGACCGCCGAATCCCCTTGCTAGTCGCCATATCGTCTCCGCCTTCGGTCCGCATGATGCGGTGCGTGCCATGCTACACGGAAACCGGCGGGGAGGAAACTGGGTGTACCATCGAAGCGTCTCCGCGGTATACGAGCCGTAGGCAAGGAGGAGACCCCATGAGCCGCTGCGCCCCGCACTTCTCGGCCAGAGTCGCCCTGTCGCTCGGCGCCCTCGTCACGCTGACGCTGATCGCCGTTGGCCTGGCAACAGTAGCCGTGACCGGCTGCGGCTCACCCACGTCCACCACCAGTGCGTCCTCCCCAGCCGCATCCGCTCCCGCCTCTCCGGGCGTCCCCGTCACGTTCGCCACCGAAGACGGGGTCACCCTTGGCGGCCATCTGTTCGGGAGCGGGAAGGCCGGCATAGTGCTTTCCCACATGTACCCGTCCGACCAGACCAGCTGGTTCTCCGCGGCTCAACGTCTCGCCTCTGCGGGCTACCTTGTCCTCACCTTCGACTTCCGGGGATACGGGGAGTCGGGCGGGGAGAAACAGATCGCGAAGATCGACCTCGACGTCACAGCCGCCATCAGCGAGATACAAGAGCGGGGCGCGGCCTCCGTCGTTCTCGCCGGTGCCTCCATGGGCGGCACCGCCTCCCTGGTCGCCGGCGAGCGGGCCCAAGTCCTATCGAGTATCCGCTTGGTCGGGATCGCCACCCTGTCGGCCCCAGTCGAGTTCCGGGGTCTGTCTGCCGCCGCCTCGGTACCTCGCATCGTCGTCCCACTGCTGTTCATCGCCGCCGAGAACGACGTGGGCGCCTCCGGTGCCCGGCAACTCGAAGAACTCTCGGGCGGCAAGGGCGAACTGCGAATCGTGCCCGGAGGCGACCACGGGACGGACCTGCTCACCGGAACCCAGGCGGAAAACGTGTATCAGTTGCTGATGGACTTCATCGAGGCGAGTCTCGCCTCGTGAGCGAGCATCAGCTGTTTGCCTCGCCCCTGGCCTCCCGCGCCTCGCGCTCTCGAGGTCTCGCTACGGCCCGGCCCCAGGACTTCATGAAGTGCACCGCCTGCCCGAATGCGGGCACGGGGCGCTCGGCCACCACCCGCGGCCCGGCGGCGATGGCCCCCTGGTACACATCCATCACTTGGTCTATGAGCCGCTCCCAGGAGTACCGCTCGGCCCGCTGGATACCGGAGGCGGTGAGATCCTCTCGGAGTTCCGGATTGCGAAGCACGTTGAGAAGAGCACTCTCCAATGCCGCCGGATCGCCCGGGGGCACCAGCACACCGGCCGATCCCTCTGCCAGGACGGCGCGATAGCCGGGAATATCGGAGGCCACCACCGGGACACCAGCTGCCATGGCCTCTACCAGGATGATGCCGAAACTCTCTCCCCCGTTCGACGGTGCGCACAGCACCTGGGCGGCCGCCATCTCCTGCACCTTGACGTCGTGCGATACCCGGCCCAGAGCGGTAACCCCGACCGTAGCCCGATCCGGGGCTCGCCGTCCCCGGTGAGTGAGACCCTGTAACTCCTCCGGAGTCGGTCCGGCAAGGACGAGGGTTGCCTCCGGAGCCCTCTTGCGCAGCCCCTGGAACGCCTCCAACAGAGCGGGCAGTCCCTTCCGCGGCTCCGGGCGGCCGATGAAGAGGATCCGGCCGGGCACTTTGTCCCCTCCCCTCGCCGGCACGTAGCGATCGATCTCTATCCCATTGGGGATGACCCGGTACTCGCCCGGAAAGTGGGGGATCACCGTCTGGCGCGCCGTCTCCGACACCACGATGCTCGAAGTGATACTGGCCATGATGCGTTCGGCCAGCGGGCGCCAGCGCTCGTAGAAGGCCGAGGCGGCACCGGCCGCGTGGAATGTCCCCACCACCGGGACTTTGGCCATCATGGTGGCGGCGGCCCCCACGGCTGGGATGGTCGGTTCGTGGACATGGACCACGTCCAGGTCCAGTCCGTCGAGGATGCGGCTCATCTTGCGGAGCATGAACAAGTCGATGCTCACATAGGCGACAGAACCGTTCGAAGGTACCGGAACAGCCCTGCCGGTAGAGATGAAGTTCGTGGGCATGGTTACTTGCGAGCGGCGCACATCACCCGCCGGGGCAACAACAAACACCTCGTGGCCGGCCCTCTCGAAATGCCGTACGAGGCTCATCACATGGTTGTTTACGCCTCCCGGCACAGTCCACGCGTACGGCGAAACCAGACCCATCCTCATAAGCCCACTCCGCCCACCTAGTGCGTCACCAGAACAGCACACTTTCGTTTCTACCATCCTATCGTTTCTTAGCAAACATGACGAACGATTTTCACCATATCGACTCTGTTTCACTTCAGCTTGGAAATGAAATTCTCAATACCTTCGCCAGGGGATACCCGAACTCGGGGCCACTCATACCTGGAAAGCGGATCCAGCTTCTTTCCCGGTTTCGTGGTCACAGCCATCAGGTAGCCGGCCGCTTCTGCAGCGGTCAAGATCTCTTCGTTGTACGCCCCGGCCGGATAGCAGAGGACCACGGGCGAGACACCGATCTGCGCGGCGATCTCCTCTCGGGACCCGACCAGTTCCCTCTCTCGGGTGACGGCATCGACCCTCCGCAGGTCTTTGTGGTCGTAAGTGTGCGACTCGATGGCCATGCCCGCCTCTTTCATGGTGCGGAGATCGTCCCAGGACATGGACAGGTCGTTCCCCACGAAGCCCGTGACGACGAAGAACGTCGCGCAGAAGCCGTGGGCGCGTAGGATGGGAAACGCAACGGTGAAGTTGTCCTTGTTTCCGTCGTCGAACGTGAGAACCACCGGCTTGTCCGGTAACGTGCGCATGCCCCCCATCGCGGCATAGACATCCTGCAGTGTCACCGGGTGGAACCCATGGC
>CAZWAR010000046.1:0-22211 GCA_964631965.1 uncultured Gaiellales bacterium | reverse complement strand
GTTGGCTGAAGGGCTGGGGATTCTCCGGCGGGGTGATGGTGGTCGGGCTCGTCGTCGGGTCAATGGACAGCGTCACCGTCCCGATGATGCCGTCGATACCCGGGAGCTGGCCGGCCGGAGGAACGATGTCCGCGTTCACCTGGAACTGCCGGAACACGTGTGTGTCGTCTGCCACCCACATGTCCACCGTCAGGCTGTTGATCCTGGCATTGGCTATATCTTCGGCGGACTGGAGGTCCTGCTTGGTCGGCATCGTGGAGGCTCCACTCCACCATTGCTGGAGGTCGGCGTTGTTCAGGAAGGAGAAGACGTCCTCAAGGATCTTGTCTGTGTCGACGGTTCCCCTCAGGTGGTACACGGAGGTACCGGCGAGGGTCTCCTGCCCCACCACGGTGACGTTGGTGAGCCAGGAGCGGAAATTGATGTTCGAGGTCGCGAGGGCTTGAACCAAGCTGTCCATGCCGGCCTGCATCATCGACGTCCCGGTATTCCCGTTCAAGGGGATATCCGAGGCCTGGTACCACTGCCCCATGAACTGGACCCATGCCTGGTTGCCCACGGTCTCCAACCCCACCGGGATGTTCTGGCCCGCGATGGCCAGAGTCATCATGGCCTGCAGCGCCTCGGGGTTGCCGTTGAAGGCATGGGTCCCGGACAGGTCGATCGGCTGGCTCAGCAGCGCCTGAATGCTGGAAGACATCGTGGAGAGATTACCGGAGACCGTCGCGCTGACATCGACGTTGCCGGTGGCATTCTGCACGTTCATCGTAGCGGCCGCGGCCTGCGAGAGGATCGTGCCGGGCGGAGGGTTCTGCAGCTGGGCCCCGGCCGTCGATTGGGTGGTTGATGGTTGTGCGAAGGCCGGGAGGGCCATCAGGAGGACGACTGCCACCACGATGGCGACCAAAATCGTTAGAGAGGTGGCAAGGCTGGAGGTAGATGGTTTTCGCATGACGACTCCTTCATAGCGGCTCCGGCCCGCCCGGCGGGCGGGGCACGTGCGTCTCTTCCTCAGAGACCTTCTATCGAATACCTGACCCGCGTCGTTGCGAGCCGCCCCTACCCTATAGGTATGCAGTCGCCATGAGCGCGAAACCTAAAGAACGAGGCCCGGTTGCTAGAACCGGGCCTCGAGTCCAACTGCGTGCGCGTTAGCGCTCGGTCAGATTCCGCCAAGAGCGCCGGAGAACAAGCCCTCAAGCCCACTCAGGGCCTGTTCCAGTTCCGTAAAGGGTCGGGGATTGGCCGGCGCGCTGAAGGTCATAGGCTTGTCGGTGGGAGCCATGGAGAAGCTCGCCTTCACAGTGATGTCGGTGATCCCGTCGAGGTCCATCTCGGCCGGCGGGACCATCTTGGCGTTCAGTTCCATCTGCCGAGGCTGATAGCCGTCCTTCGTGATCCACATGTCGACACTGAGGAGCGGGAACATGGCCGCCAGCTGGGACTGGACCTGCTGGAGCTCCTGTTCCGTGGGCATTTCCAGGTCGGCCATGTCTGTGAAGCCCTGCTCCATGCCGGGGATAGCCTCCTGGATGGCCTTCATGAGGTTTTCGTCCTGCATGGCCTTCAGGACGTCGGTGACCAGTTTGTTCACGTCGACGTTGCCGGCGAGGTGGTAGGCCTTGATGCCGTCGAGGTCATCCTCGCCCACGATCTTGAGGCCGGACAGCCACGTGACCGGGTCGATGCCGGCGGTCTTCAGAACCTGCATGAGTGAGTCGGCGGTGGTGCGAGACATTGTGGTGGCCGTGGACAGAGAGCCCATGGCTTCCATGGCCTCCGCCGGGAGCTCGTACCACGTGCCCATGAACTGTAGCCACATCTTCTGGTCCGCCAGCCTCATGCCGAGCGGTAGGTTCTGGCCGGCAAAGGACGCGGTCATCGAGAGATCGACGCCCAGCGGCTCCTGCGATGCGGAAACGGTACCGGTGACGGTGATGGGCTGGGAGAACATGGCGGCGATCTCGGCCGGCATCTGGGAGGTATCGCCGTTGAGGGCGAGGCTCAGGTCGAATTGCCCCGTGCCGTTCTCCATGGGTTCGGCGGCCGCCATCGCCTGGTTGAGGATGCCTTCCGGCGTGGTTGGCCCCGCCTGGGCGCTCTGCGAGTCCCCGCACCCGGCCGCGAAGACCGCGACCAGAACGGCGACGACCAGCAATGCGGCAGTGAGGACTGCAGGTATCTTCCGCATGACTACTCCTTCTTCGCTCTATCACCTACGAGTGTATCGGCAGTTTGCTGACCTTGCTTCACTCGACCTTGGCCCACTAACTCTCGCACCAGACCACTCGCCATGGAATGCTGCACAGGATGGATGAATGGCTACAGCGAGGGGCGCATGGCCGCCTCGATGCTCTCGACGGTCTTCGGGACGGTGGCCGTGAGGTCTCGGTTCCCCTCGGGGGTGATAAGGATATCATCCTCGATTCGAACGCCGAAGCCCCTATTGGGTAGGTAGACGCCCGGTTCCACTGTCACCACCATGCCCGCCTCGAGCGGGCCGTCCGGGGTGACGTCGTGCACTTCGAGGCCTATAGGATGGCCGGTACCATGGATGAAGTAGTCGCCGAAACCGGCTCGCTCGATGACTCTTCGGGCGGCCGTGTCGATGTCAGCGTGTGTCGCCCCTGGCTTGGCGGCCGCAATGCCCGCCATCTGGGCCTCGAGAACGATACCGTACACGTCCCGTTGCTCCGGAGAGAAGGTCCCCGAGGCGGGAAGGGTCCTGGTGACGTCGGAGGCGTAGCCCCGGTGGGCCGCGGCGCAATCCATGACGACAAGATCTCCGGCGGCGATCGACGCGTTATTGTCTCGGTAGTGGAGGATGGTGCCGTTCAGCCCGGTGCCCACTATCAGATCATAGGCCGGTTCGCATTCGCGCTCGTGATACGTGGCGAGGAGAAGATCCGCGAGGTGCCGCTCGTTCATGCCCGGGTGAAGCGCGCGCAGACAGGCGTCGAAGCCGGCCGCAGTGGCCGCCGCCGCCCGCTCGATGAGTGCCAGTTCGGCGGGAGACTTGACGGCCCTCATCCGGACCAGCAGTTGCGTGTGGTCCTCGATGGCCACGCCCGGAATGCGCTGACCGATCTTGTGAAAAATCTCGAGATCGGGAGAGACGTCCGCTGTGTACGAGGCGAACGGGTGCAGGCAGGCCAAACGCTTGGTGCGGCGTGCCGCGTGGGTGAGCTGGCCGGCCAGGTAAGGTGTGCGCCTGATGCTCGTGAAGCCGGTGCGGGCCTCGAGCGCCGAGTCCAGGGACGGACGGGACCCGTCCCAGCGCTCCGCTTCGATATCGCGGGGGCGCAGAAACAGAATGATCCGGCGCGCCGGGTCTTCGGCCGTGGGGTCGAAGAGGACGGCGGCTCCCCCTTCGTAGTCCAACCCCGTCAGGTAGCGGAACATGGGGTCTGCGGTCCAGCGGCCCTGTAAGGTGGATACCTCAGGGCCGGCCAGGATCACCGCAGCGGCACCATCGAGCGCGTCGAGCACGGTGCTCCGCCGGGCCGCGTATTCCTCTGTGGTGATGGCGGTATCGGGGTCGCTCATAAACCCGATAGTACCACTGCCCGCCGCGGCCCTCGGCCCCGGTGCCCACCGGTACGCCATGAGCGCACCCGTGGGCCGCTGACGGCAGCCGCTAGGTGCGGTTTTTTTCATCGGGATAGGGGTTCCAATCGTCTACGGAACCTTGTAGAGTGTCTCCCCAGAGTCCCGAGAGTCCAGCGCAGCACCTGGGAGCTCACAAGGGGGCCCGCGGAGGAAACGCGGAGGTAAATGGCCGCGGAGTACAGTGAAGTGGGTCTGAAGCGAGAACCATAACGGGTGAAAAGCGGGTTCGCTCGGGGCTCGTTCTTTCTTCTCGACATCGTTCCCGCGGCCCGTGTTCAGTCCTTCGCTACGCCTTAGGGCCCTCGGCTGCCGACGATGCCGCGCCCCGGGCTCCTGACGGTGGTATCCTCGCGGGCGGCGGATGTACCTGCAGCGACCGGCATCCAGGGGTGGCCGTCATGACCGAGCAGGGAGCGCACGACCGGCAGAGCTTCGAGATGCAGGGCTCGGCCTTTCTCCGGCAGAACATCTCGGACAAGCCCGAGTACGACTACGCCGAGAATCGGCCGCCTCGCTCCCATGAACTTGCCGGGAAGATCTTCACGTTGGCAGTGCGGGGCGCCCCGACCCGGTTTCGCCACCTGTTCTCGCGCGACGATGTGACCGTCGAAGATCTCGCGGTCGCCCAGTGCGAAGCCGGCCGCTTCACCGTGTCGTATGAGGCGTTCGAGATGGCTCCTGACATCTTTTTCGTCACCTACCTGGCCGACCCGCTCCACTCCGCCGCCGTGGTCCTCGACCTAGCAAACGGCGCGGCGACGGCCGTCATGGGAGAGATGACCGATGCCGGGATCGTCTCCACGGTGGAGCAGGCGCGGATCGAGGAGGTGGCCCCTGTCTCCGGCGAGCCGGCCCACCACCCACCGTACAACCTGGGGGGCACCCGCTTCCTCAACACGTACGCTCACAACGTCGCCTACGAGCACATCTACCTGACCGGGGTGTACGAGACCTGGATGGGCGTCCAAGGGCCGCAGGCCGGGCAGGCCGACACGGAGGAGTACCACGCCTTCAAGATCGCGGACGGCCTATACCTGCTCTTCTGGAACGAGGGCGTGCTCACAGCGCAGATGACCTTCCTCTTCAACTTCTTCGCGGGAAACTGTGTCGCCGAGCTGTTCGCCCGGGTGGGGGGCGACATAGTGCACAACACCATCGGAGCGGAGACGAAACTGATCCATACAAAGCTCCCCGAGCTTCCCGACGTGCTCCACGTCGACGTCTACGCGGGCGACTGAGGCTCGGGGCTACCTAGGAGGCTGCATCCCGTGACGAAGAACATCGACCCGCTCGTTTCCACGGCCTGGTTGGAGGCCAGCATCAGCGACGTCCTCGCGGTCGATCTCCGGGAGCCGCACCTGTACGCGGCCGGCCACATCCCGGGCAGCATCTCCGTCCCCTTCAGCCCCATGTCCGACTGGGCGGTGTCCAACGACGACCTCATGCTGGAGCTGCCGCCGAAGGCCGACCTTTTCGCCGCTCTGGGTGGAGCGGGTATCGGGCCGGATTCGCGGGTGGTGCTGGTGGGCACCATCGAGCCACCCCCGGCGCCGCCCTACGCCTTGGCCGACGCTCCTCGCGCCGTCGCCACTCTTCACTACATAGGCGTGACGTCGGTGGCCGTCCTCGACGGAGCCTACCCGCTCTGGGAAGCGGAAGGCCGGCCGGTATCCACGGAGCCGACGACCCGCAGTCCTCGTGAGTGGAACGGCCCCGTCAGGGAAGATATGTTCGTCTCCACCGGATACGTCAAGGACCATCTCGGCAGTGTCCTGCTCGTCGACGGGCGAGATGCCTCCGAGTACTTCGGGGTTTCCGAATGTCCCTTCGCCGGAGTCGGTGGGCATATCCCCTCTGCTCGCTCTCTGCCGGTCCCCTGGATCTGGGAGCCGGACGGTACCTACAAGCCGGTGGAGGTGCTCCGGGCCATGGCGGAAGGGGTGGTCGGAACCGACTGCGACCGGGAGATCATCACCTACTGTGGGGTGGGCGGCTACGCGGCCACTCTCTGGTTTCTGCTCACGCAGATCCTCGACTACCACAACGTGAAGATCTACGACGGTTCGGCGGAGGCTTGGGTCAAGACCGAGGAAATGGTGTCGTACTCGTGGTAGTGTCGGCCGTCGTCTCCGGCGCCGGTCCCGGCCACTCAGGCACTCCCGGCGCGGCCCCCGTCGCTTCCGGCGCCTTTCGGGCGAAACAGGCGAACTCCGGGCTGAGTTCCGCATTGCTCCGCGAGCTTCGGGCCGTGGTGGGACGGGAGAACCTTCTCTCCGAGCGCATCGACCTTCAGACCTACGAGTACGACGCCTATGGGGAGTACTCACTGCCGGGGGCCGTGGTCTTCGCCCGGTCCACGGAGGACGTGGCCAGAATCGTCACGATCTTGAGCCGGGAGAAGGTACCGTTCGTCGCCCGGGGGTTCGGGACGAACGTGAGCGGCGGCTCGCTGGCACTGCAAGGGGCCGTGGTCATCGAGCTCGGGCGGATGAACGGGGTGCTCGACATAGACTTGCCCAACCTGTGTGTCACCGTCGAGCCGGGCATCTTCACAGCCGACATCTCTGCGGCCCTCGCCCCCCACGGCTATTACTACGCTCCCGATCCGGCCAGCATGAAGGCCTCCTCGGTGGGGGGGAACATAGCCGAGAACGCCGGCGGTCCTCACTGCTTCAAGTACGGGGTGACATCCAACCATGTGCTGGGCCTGGAAGTGGTGCTCCCGGACGGCGAGGTGGTCTGGCTGGGGGGGAAGGATGCCGGTTCGCCCGGCCTCGATCTGCGGGGAGCCTTCATCGGGAGCGAGGGCACGTTCGGGATCGTCACCGCCGCCATCCTGCGCATCCTGCGGAAGCCCGAGGCGCTCAAGACGATGCTCGCGGCCTTTCCCTCCCTGGAAGACGCGGGGAACGTGGTGTCGGCCATCGTGGCCGCCGGACTGGTGCCGGCCACCCTGGAACTCATGGACCAGAACGTATTGACCGCCATCGAGGACGCGCTGGCCTGCGGGTACCCGCGGGAAGCAGGAGCCATCCTGTTGATCGAGGTGGACGGCCTGGCCGACGGAATGGACGATTTGGTCGCGCAGATTGCGGCCATCTGTGAGGCCAATCATTCCCTCGAGGTGCGGGTGGCGCGCGACGAGGAGGAGCGGGCCGCATTGTGGCGCGGTCGTCAGGGAAGCTTCGGTTCCATCACCAGACTGGCGCCCAACTACATGTCGCTGGACGGCGTGGTGCCCCGCACGATGCTGCCCGAGGCGCTTCGCCGGGTGCGCGAACTGGCCGCCGACCGGGGTCTCGAGGTCTTCTGCACGCTACACGCCGGCGACGGCAACCTGCACCCGCTCTTCTTGTACGACGGCAAGGTGCCGGGGGCAAAGGAGAACGTCGAGGAGGCCAGCATGGGGGTGCTGCGCATCTGCGCAGCCCTGGGGGGCACCGTGAGCGGAGAGCACGGCATCGGCGTGGAGAAGATCGAGGCCATGCGTTACGTATTCGGCGAAGAGGAGCTTCGGGCCCAGCGCTGGCTCAAAGAGGTGTACGACCCAGAGGGCCTGTGCAACCCGGGTAAGGTATTGCCGGCGACCTGAGATCCTGCCGCCGTCCAGGCGGGTGGTAGCCGGTCGAGCAAGCGGGGGCCGCCGCCAGGCGCGGCCCGGAAGGGGGAGGACATGCCCGAAGACGACGGCACGAAGTACGGGAAGTACATCATCAGCGACCTGGTGATGCCGGAATCCAAGCGGCGTATCGACGCCGAGTATCGCAAGTATGCGCGGCGTATTCGCTGGATCGACGACGACATGGTGCCGGGCACCTTCCACATGAACACTGCCTGGTACCTGAAGCCCGGTCCCACCCTCGAGAACGTTTCCCACGTGCACGACAGCGACGAACTCATCGGCTTTTTCGGCAGCGATCCCGAGAATCCCGACGACCTGAACGGCGAGGTGTCGATCTTTCTGGAGGAGGAGGAGCACATCATCACCCGGTCGGCCATCATCTTTGTGCCCGCGGGGATGCCCCACTGTCCTCTTGTGCTCAACCGGGTGGATAGGCCAATCTTCCACTTCACCACGGTGAACATCGGGCAGTACAACGTGCTGAAGCCCGGCTCCTGAAGAGCGCCGGGGTGCCGGCGGGACGCGAGGCGTGAGAAGCGGCGCGGGGCCGGCTGCTCGCCGGGCGCAAGGGGGCGGACCGGCTCTTGCGCCGTCCGGCTCCGGCGCCAAAGACCGGCTCCTCGCGCATCGATGATCCTCTCCTGAGCCGGAAGGCACGTGCGGGGATATCGGGAATCCCACATATGCTGCAGGCCCCCCGAGAACGGCGGGAGAACCATCTCGCCGATGCCCGCGTGGTGCCTCCGTCTGGCGGCGCTACCCGGCGACGGCCAAAGCCACTAGGATCAGTTCGTCCTTGTCGGTGACCGCCTGGTTGAAACCGGCTTTGAACATGCTCTCCTGGTTCACGAACACGTAGAATTGCCTACGCAGCCGCCCGTGGCTGTCGAAGATCAGCGGCTCGGTCTGAGGATAGCGGCGCACGAGGTCGGCTAGGCATTCGCCCACAGTCGCCCCTTCGACCCGGATCTCACCCGGGGCATCGATGGCCCGCCGCAATTCGGCGTGGAAGATCTTGAGTTTGACGCTCACCGGATCACCCTATTCCCCGTCGGCCCGGCCGGCTGGGCCCGCTGGCGGACCACCGGTCCCGCCGCCGCTCTCTGCCGAGCGGGCGGCGGGACGCACGAGCGAAGGCCCTATCGGTCATGCACAGGCCAGGATCGCGCGCTTCACGAGCGTCCGCGCTACCTGAATCTTGTAGCGGTTGTTGAGCAGAGGGAGGCTGCCGTCCACCGCGGCTTCGGCGGCCTGTTCCGCGCCGGCCTGGTCGAGGGGTTTGCCCACCAGGTGTGCCTCGGCGGCGGGCAACCGCATGGGTATCCCATAGACTGAGTTCAGACAGATGCGGGCCGCTCTCACCACTCCGTCTTCGATCTCGAGGGCGGCCGCGCAATTGACCACCGGGAAGTCGATTGACTTGCGGATGGCGAACTTGATGAAAGTCGAACGGGCTCCCGCCCTTGGCTTGGGCACCTGTACCTCGAGCACCAACTCGTCCTCTTCCAGGACAGTGCTGGTGTTGACGCCCACCGAGAAGAAATCCTCGACGTCGATGGTCCTGCGGGAGGTCTTGACCTGGGCGCCAAGGGCGACGAGCGCCGGGGCGAGGTCGGAGGAGTTGACGGCGACGCAACCGCAGTTGAAGCAGCGATTGGCCTCGACTTCCACCGACTCCGCGGAAATCGTCCCCGTCTCCTCGACGGTGAGACTGCGCAGCCGCTCCTCCAACGAGAGCTCGGGGACCTCCACCCGGTCCGAGGGCGCCATGCAGGAACTGTTGAAGCCCTGACCGATGGTGCAGACGGGGGCTTCGGCCTCCGGCCGTCCGTCGGGCGCCTCGCCCGGGAGGGTGGCGTCTTCGCCCAGAAGATACGTGTTGATCGCCCGGGCCGCCTCGTGGCCGGCGTTCACGGCCTCGGCGACGGTCGCCGGTCCGTTGACGAAGTCACCCCCCGCGAAAACACCACTAGGGGCGCCGTTACCGCCGAGCGCGTGAGTGGCCTCGTCGATCCGCAATCTTCCTCTGTCTTCCAGATAGGCCGCCGGCAAGAAGGAGTAGTCAGGCTTCTCGACGATGGCGGTCATCACCGCATCACACGAGAGCGCGAACTCCGATCCTTCCACTCTCACCGGACGGGGGCGGCCGCTGGCGTCGAGCTCTCCCAGCTCCATGCGGCAACAGGTGAGCGCCGCCTCGCCGCCGTTCTCGGGCGTCGCGGTCTCGCCGGCCGGGAGTTCTGCTGCGACCGGCTGTGTGAGGAACTCGAATGCGACCCCCTCCTCTTCCGCCCTCGTGACTTCGTCGGCGATGGCCGGCATCTCCGCTCGGGTGCGGCGGTACATGATGGTCGGCTTGGCACCGAGGCGCAGCAGCGACCGGGCCACGTCGATGGCCGTGTTGCCGCCGCCGATGATCACCACGCTCTTGCCGGCCATCTCCTCGGGGTCCAGCTTCTGGCTCCGGAGGAACTCCGTACCGGAGGTGAGGCAGGCCTCCCCCTCGATTCCGGTAGCCGTGGACTGCCAGGCGCCGGTTCCGACGAAGATGGCGTCGAAATCCTCCTGCAGTTCCGCGAATCTGGCGGCATCCACCTCGGTACCCAACTCGAACCGGACTCCTTCTCCCTCGAACGCGGCCACCTGGGCGCGGACCACGTCCCGGGGCAGGCGGTACTGCGGGATGCCATAGTTGAGGAGGCCGCCCGCCTCGGGCATCTTCTCGAAGACGGTGACCTCGTGGCCGGCGGAGCGCAGGTAGTGGGCGGCGGAAAGACCGGCCGGGCCGGATCCGATGACCGCCACTTTCTTGCCGGTGCTGTGAGCCGGCGGCCGATAGTAGTCGGTGGGGGAGGAGAGCACCTGATCGCCCAGGAAGCGCTCCACCTCGCGGATGGATATCGCCTCGTCGAACTCGCCTCGGGCGCAGTTGTCCTCGCAGGCGTGGGGACACACCCGCCCCGTCACGGCCGGCACGGGGTTCTGGCAGAGGAGGATGCGGGCCGCCGAGACCGTGTTGCCTTCCCGGATCTTGTCGAGGTAGGTGGGGATATCGATGCTGTTGGGACAGGCCTGCGAGCAGGCGGTCTGCACCACCCGGGCGGCACCGAAGATGGAGTGATAGCGGGCATCGCCGGTGAGGGCGTAGCAGGCTTTGCCGCCCTTGCGCAGGCAGTGGAACCGGTCGTCCTGCACCCAGTAGTACCAGCAGCGGTTGTTCTGGCAGATGTTGCCGGCCACCGTGCCCATCTCGCGGATGTGGGGCGAGGCGGTGCGGCGCGCGGCCTCGGCGAGCGCCGGATAGGCGGCGCGCACGAGTTCGCTGGTGGCGAGGTCTTCGAGCCGGGTGAGGGCACCGATCTTGAGAGTGCCGTCACCGTTCCGGATGTAGTCGAGGCCGGGGATGCGCTTGACGTCCACGAGCACTTCAGGATAGTCGGCGTCCGGCAGGATGCTGTCCTTCATCTCGCCGAGCAGGTCGGTGCCCCCGGCGATGATACGGGCCTTGGAGCCGTATTCTTCGAGGATGGCGGCGGCTTCGTCGACCGAGCGAGGAGTGATGTGCTTGAACTTCTTCATCTCGCCTCCTCCTCAGGCCTTGTCCAGGGCCGCGAGCACCCGAGCGGGAGTTATGGGGAAGTCGTCGATCCACACGCCGATGGCGTTGTGGACGGCCGGGCCGATGAGCGCGGGCAGCACGGTGGCCACGTCCTCCCCGATGCCGATGGAGCCGTAGGGACCATAGCCCATCTGGGTCTCGACCATGATGGTGTCGATGTCGCCATAGTCCAGCATCGTGGGGATCTTGTAGTTGAGCAGGTTGCCGTTGAGCATCACGCCGGTCCGCGGATCCCAGACCACTTCTTCGGTCATACCCCGGCCGATCGCCATGATGGCGCCGCCGTAGGCCTGGCCTTCGCAGCCGTCCCAGTTGATCACCTTGCCCACGTCGTTGACCGTCACCACCTTCTGGATGTCCACCTGCCCGGTCTCGGTGTCGACCTCCACCTCC
The DNA here is from genome assembly GCA_964631965.1 of uncultured Gaiellales bacterium. GTDB lineage: Bacteria > Actinomycetota > Thermoleophilia > RBG-16-64-13 > RBG-16-64-13 > CAIQPS01. The sequence goes on along the minus strand of CAZWAR010000046.1, from coordinate 10,968 downwards.
ATGAAGTAGGCCTGGCGGCAGAAGCGCACCCGCACCCCCAGGTAGCAGCCGCGCTGCAGGTGCCAGCCGGGCTCGAAGAGAGGCGGTGTGCCCCGCAGGGGGTAGGCGAGCCCCTCCTCGGTGGATGTGAAGAACGGCTCACCGGCGGTGCCGGTCATGGGGCCCTGGGCCCCGCTCGGGCCGATGAAGTCGGCGATGGTCATCCGGTTCTCGGGGTTCGCCTTCTCGAAGATCACCCCATCCTTCACATCGAGGTCTTCGGGTTGGAGGCCGGGGAACGCCGGGGGATACTCCGCCAGCTGGGTCTTGGCGCGCGGGGCGACGGCCGCCTCGAGCAGCCGCTCTTTGAGGATGCGCGCCGCATGCCTCACTGCCCAGCCGTTGATGGACAGGTTGGTGGAGGTGTCGGGGGTCATGGTGTAGAAGCCGGCGTCCTCCTGGTGTTTGAACCGCACCCACTCGAAAGGTACGCCCAGTTCGTCGGCCGCTATCTGGATATAGGCGGTCTCCGCGTTCACCCCGACGTCCGCCCGGCAACCGAGGATGGTGACCGAGCCGTCGTTGCGCTCGAAGTGCATCGCCATCTCGCTGGAGCCCGCTGAATCGTCCCACTCGTGGGTCCAGGTGAAGGCCAAGCCGTGCTTCCTGCCGTTGGGCAGCGTCTTCGCGCCGGGTGCGTGCCGCTTCTCATCCCAACCGATGGCCGCCTTGCCCCTCTCCACACACTCTCGGAGGCTGTCGCGCACCGGGAAACCGATCTCGGCCTTTCGCTGATTGACCCACTCCATGTCCTGGCCCTCGGCGCCGTCGTTCAGGAGCGCGATCTCGACCGGGTCCATACCCAGGGCGTCGGCCACGTGGTTGAAGACGAGGTCGAGGGTGTAGCAGTTGATGTTCATCTCGCAGCGGGTGGGTACCGTCGGGCCCTTGTTGACCCGCGCGGCCTCGGTGCGGCCGGCGATGTGAGGGATCTTGGTGTTCTCGATGAGGTGGGCGACGATGCCGAACACGGGGAGATCCTGGTTGACCGTGACACCCCGCTCTGACACCGCGGTTATGGTGCCATCGAGCTTGAAGCCCACCTTCACGTAGAAGACGCCCGAGTCCATGTTACCGCCGTAGAAGTCCTCCCGACGGTTGAAGGCCCACTTGACCGGCCGGCCGGTCCGCTTCGACGCGACGGCGGCGAGATAGGTACCGCCCAGGTTCCAGGACATCTGGCTCCAGCCGCCGAAGCTCGCTCCCTGGTAGGGGCAATGCAGGTCGATCTTGCTCATGGGGATGCCGCCGAACCAGGTGGAGATGGCCCGTTTGGCGATGTGGGGGCGCTGCTGCTTCACCCACACCTCGGCGTAGTCGCCGTTCCACCGCCACACGCCGCAGGGCCGTTCCGGCCCCACCCATGTGTTGTAGCCGAAGCTCCACTTGAACTCGATGACCTTGTCGGCCTCGGCGAAGCCCCGTTCCACGTCGCCATGCCCCTCGTTGTAGATCGTGGAGATGTTGGAATCAGGGAACTTGTCCGGCTCGGAGAGAGGTGCTCCGGGTCGTATGGCCTCCTCCACATCGAGGACGAAGGGGCGCTGCTCCCACTCCACCTCGATGAGCTTGAGGGCGTTCTCGGCGATCTCCTCGCTGTCGGCCACCACGAAGGCGCCGCACTCCTCACCCTGAAAGTGGACCTCGCCGGGAAGGGGCAGTTCCGCGTTCAACTCGTGCCCGCCGGTGGAGACTCCAACGTTGAGTTCGGGGTCGTCGTAACGAAGGATGCAGCGGACCCCCGGGACCCTCTCGGCCCCGGAGGTGTCCATGCTGCGGATGGAGGCATGGGGATAGGGGGAGGTGAGAAGACGGGCGTGGAGCATGCCGGGCAATTGCACGTCTATAGTGTAGCGGGCGGCTCCGGTGGCCTTCTCGACGCCGTCGGTGCGGAGCACCCGCCGACCGATGACGTCGTACTTCTCGAGCGGGTACGGATCGGCGATCTTGTTGTCGAAGGAATCGAGCATCCGCTGGGTCTGATCGACCCTCTGGGTCCGGTCGGTGGCCTCGGAACGGTCGTCGCCCATCACCGCTCACCTCCCTCGGTGCCTCCGGCAGCCATCCCTGCCGCCCGGGCTCCAATAGCGGCGTTGGTGGGGACCGAGGCGGCCGTTTTCGCACCGCCCTCGGCGACTACCACGCCACGGAGCACCGCTGCGGCTTCGGTGATGGCCTTGAGATGCGCCGGGTAAGTGCCGCAGCGGCAGAGGTTGCCCACCATGGCTTCCTTGATCTCATCGATAGTCGGATCCGGGTTGCGGTCGAGCAGGGCCTTCGCGGTGACCACAAAGCCTGGAGTACAGAAGCCGCATTGCATGCAGCTGTGTTTCACATAGGCGGCGATGAGTGGATGAGCGGCCTTGGCGATGCCCTCGACTGTCTCCACGATCGCGCCGTCGCACTCGATGGCCAGTATCATGCAGGAAAGTACCGGGCGGCCGTCGAGGATCACGCTGCATGCCCCGCAGGCGCCCTCGGCGCAGAATTCCTTGGTGCCCGTGAGTCCCAGCTTGTCCGCGAGCACGTACTGGAGGGTCCACTGCGGTTCCACTATCACCTGGTGGGCCTCTCCGTTCACCGTGAGTGAGACGATGTCGGCCGACACGACGGATACCTTTGCGGTAGTCGGCACTTCCAAGAGCTCCCCCCTTCTGAGCACGCCCCCGGCGGCGCCGGGCGAGCGCGGGCATCGGGCATTACAGACGCCAAAGATACCATCAGCCGGACCCCGTCGCCGCCTGCCGAGCGGTCGAGATCGGGCCATCCGCCCGGGAACAAGACCAGACCCGGGGCGGGCGCGCCCCGCGGCCCGCCCCGGCAGAGTCGCGATCGCTCGGCCGCCTTCATCCTGGGGGCCCGGTGGGATCAATCTGACTCGGCTTTGGTACCGGCTTCGGCGGCGCCCGCAGCCGGGGTCCCCGCTTCGGTTCCGGCCCCGGTCCCACCTCGAGCCCGTGCTCTTGCCGCCGGTGCTTCTTCGGCCGCTTCCGCCAGGTACCTCAGCCTGCAGAGGGAATGGTTCCAGATCACATCGTGGGCGAAGCCCGGGAACACGGTGCGGAACAGCCACCAGACCAACCGGCTGAGAGGCCCCTTCCCCCGATAGAAATCGAAACCGACGTAGATGCTGAGCAATTTGACGCCGGGCTTGAGTGGTTGGATGTCGAAGGAGAAGATGCCTCCCCGCCCGAAGCCGTCCATGATGCGATAGAGCAGGTAGCGCCCGGGCACCTTCTTGGCCAGTACAACGGTGAACGATACGAGGGGGAGGCAGTGTCGGGGACTGCTGCCCCCGCACCCCGGCCCGATCTCGTAGCGGATCTTGGTGCCGGTCTCGTTGGCCGAACCGCTCGTCCGCCGAACGGACAGAAAGCGGGGCCAGAGATATTCCCGGTGGGGGTCTCCGAACCTGCCGAGTTGTTCGAGGATGGCTTCGGTCTGGGCCCTGATCCGGATCGAGTACACCCTCTCGACCTCCGGGGCACGGGAGGGCTCCTCGAGGCCGAGCACCGCCGACAACTCCGCGCGCTTTCTCACCCGGTCCTCGATCGAGACCCCGGTCTGATGCCGGCCGGTCCCGGCCCAATCGAGCCCGAAGAAGCGCTCGGTGGCCTTGTTCCTGATGGTGATCAGAAGGCCACCCGTGACGATGAGCCACATCGAGGCCGGATGGAACATGGATGCGAGTATGCGGCGGTATGTCTCGTCTCCGCTTGCGATCTGCCACAGGACCGGCGCCAGCCGCCAGTGTTGTTGCCTCGCCGTACGCCGCTCGGTGAGGATGGCCTGGTAGAGCACCCTGCTGAGCGCTGGGCGGGAGAAGACCATACGGCTGAGGGCGAAGATCACGCGACCGTAGCGATTGTCTCGGTCGAACGCCTGTACGACCCGGCCGTAGCGTCGGCTAAGGCTCTTGCGATCGATGCCGGTGTCGAGGATGCAGTCGGCGAGTGCGGCGGAGGTCGTCCATGCCGAGTACAGCCCGTCCTTGTAGAGGCGGGAAACCGCCATGTCACCGGCGAGGGCCATGCGATTGCCGAACGGGTGCTCCGCGGCTCCCACCGCCATGTTGGGGTGGCACGAGCAACCGGGCCGCAAACGGATCCCGGGAGGCAGCAGCCTGCGGATGTGGGGCAATTCGACGAACTGCTGCATGATGGTGAGGGACTCGGAGGGCCGCGCCTTGTCGATGGTCTTGCCCAGCAGCACGACGGTGACCCACTCGTGCTTCGGAATGAGCGACGACATCTCAATATGCAGGTCCTTCGAACCGTATTGGCAGAAGTGCACCTCCGCGTCCACGGCCAGAAGGGCGTCGGGCTCGCCGCTCTCCGCCTGCATCTCGGCTATCAGGGCCGGCCTGACCCGCGGCGGGCGCAGTCTCGGGATGAGTGCCCGAAGCTCGGAGAACAGCGGATCGTCCTCGACGCTCATCCCGGGAGAACGGTTGACCCCGCCCGCGAACACGGCGAAATCGGCCTCGATCGTTTGGATGACCGTTGCTGGAGCGGGGGAATCGCAGGGATCCGCCGCCCCGCCGCCTCGCCCGCCCAGACCCCTGTAGCCGACCACCGGACGGCCGTCCGGCGCAAGGCGCACCTGAACCGCTTCGGCCGTGACCAACTCGGCACCCTCCGCCATCGCCTGCTCGAGCAGGAAAGAATCGAAGTTGAGGTGACGTTGCCCCCGCCTCCGCGGCCGCGATCCCCTGAAGACGGAAAGCATCTCCCGGCCTTCGGGCACGGGGAGCCGCACGCTCTTCCAGTCGCCGTGGACGACCACCTCGTCCGCCCGGCTCTCCACGACGTCCTCCGGCAGGGGGATGGCCTCGTCACGCAGGATGTCGGCCAGCCGGGGCGAGATACCGCCGGCGCAGTAGTTGCAGCCCTCCCAGGAGCATTGCGACTCCGGCTGGTAGAAGCAGACCTCCATCTTCTTCTCCAGGATGACCACCCGCACCGACCTCCCGGCCTCGCGGGCGCGGCGCAGGAATCGGATGGAGAAGAACGAGCCGGCCGGGCCGCCTCCTACCACCACGACGGTCGCAGGGTCGGGCAGACGTATGGCTTCGTTGCGGTGCCACGGGGTGCTCCTCGGCGGAGCATCGCCGGAAGATCGCACGGAGACCTCACCTGTCGGACGGTTCGCCATTCCGGCGCTTGCCGGGCTAAGTATGCTACATCCCGGCTGGGTGGGTGGCTGCTCTGCCGCTCAGGAGGGCCGAGGTGTGACTGCCTTTCCGGAGAGGTAGGGACGGGCACGATGCTTGGCCGTCCCCTACCCTTGGCCGGAGCCCGACACCCCCTGTCCCTCGACGAAGTCCTTCTCCCGTATCAGGAAGAAGGAGAGGATAGCCGCGAGGAACACGAGAAGGGCGGAGATGAGCAGGATCAGGTTGAGGCCGGCCGCATACCCGGCCAGCGCGGCGTGCTCGACAAGTGGTCTGACCTGCGCGGGCAACTGGTTGAGTATCGTCTGCGCCTGCCCTCCGCCGGCGGCGTCCGCTATCTGCTGGGCGTGGCTGGCGAGAGGGGTCCCCGCAAGCTGGTCGACGACCGTCGAACGTAGACGCCTGATGAAGATCGTGCCGAGAACTGCGATCCCGGTGGCGATGCCTATCTGCCGGAAGGTCGAGTTGATGCCGGACGCCATTCCCGCTCGTCGCGGCTGGACCACGCCGACAGCGGTGGCGACGAGCGGTACGTTCACCATTCCCGCGCCCACCCCGCCGACCACGAGCCCGGCCAGCAGCTGAGTCCAGCCCGAATCAGCGCTGAGGCCGCGCATGAGGAGCAGACCCGCCCCTATCAGTAGGAACCCGGGTGTGATGAGCAGGCGTGCCGGGACGTAGGAGGTCAGCCGCCCCACAATGGCGGCGGTAATGAATATGGCCACAGACATGGGCAGGAAGCGGAGACCGGTTCCCAGCGCAGTGATGCCCAATCCGTCCTGCACCCAGAGAATCAGATACGTGAACACCGAAAAGATGGAGGCCGAGATGCCGAACGCCGCCACGAGGCCTCCGCAGAAGGTAGGGACCCGGAGCAGCTTGAAGTCGAACATCGGGTCCCGGCGAAGCAGTTCGATCGCCACGAATCCCCCCAGCAGAACAGCCGCGGCTACGAGCGATCCGATGATTGTGGGAGAGCTCCACCCTTGATTGGTGCTGCGTATCAGACCGAAGATGAGGGCTCCGAGCCCGAGGCTGAAGGTCGCGAATCCGGGCAGATCCACGCGCTTGTGGGTCGGGTCTTTGGATTCGTTGACGCGAAGGAGGGTGAGGGCGAAGGCTGCGGCTCCCACCGGAATGTTGACATAGAAGATCCATCGCCAGCCGAGACCGGTGACCAGGGCTCCCCCCACGAGGGGGCCGATGGCGATAGCGAGCCCCGTCGTGGCACCCCAGGCGCCAAAGGCGAGCCCTCGCTGCTTGCCGCTGAACGATTCCGAGAGGAGGGCCAGCGAGACGGCGAACATGACTGCGCCCCCAATGCCCTGGAAGCCTCGGGAGAGGGCAAGGAAGTAGATCCCGGTGGCCGTCCCGCAGAGGGCCGAGCCGCTGGTGAACATGGCTATCCCTATGGCGAAGAGCAGACGCCGGCCGTAGAGGTCGGCGAGAGTGCCGCCCGTGAGAAGCACGGCGGCGAGGCCGAGCGCGTAGGCGTCGATGACCCATTGCAGCCCCGAAAGCGAGGAGCCGAAAGCCACCGCGATGTCGGGGAGGGCGACGTTCACGACGGTGAGGTCGAGCAGCAGCATGAAGATGCCGACGCACACCACGATGAGCGTCCACCACTTTCGGGCCATGCAGCCTCCAGTCGCTTTGGGAGGGTCGACCAGGCGCTCGGAACGGAACCGCTCGCCCGTCTGCCGCAGGCTTGCCCGAGGGGGTGAAGTACGAAACTACCCGAAAACATCCGCCAACTGTCGTTCTGGCCCCGGAGACGAGGTAGGATGGGACCGACCACATCGTGATCGGCCGTGCATGGGCGAGGGAGGATGTCGCGTGTACAGGAACATGCTGGTTCTGCTTGACGGCTCGGAGTTGGCGGAGGTGGTCTTCAAATACGCTCAGGAACTATCCGGGCGGCTCGACCTCGATCTGCAGCTTCTGCACGTGTGCCCGCGCGCGGAGGCCGAGCAATTGCCGATGCGCCGGGCCTATATCGAGCACATGGCCGAACTGCTCTGCGCACGGGCCGAGCAGGTTCGGAGCAGCGTTGTCGGCGACTCCGCCGCAGAATGCATCAGTGCGCGAGGAGATGTCGTGGTGGGATACCCGGCAGAAGAGATCCTCAAGTACGTCGATCGGAACGATTTAGATCTGATCATGATGTACACGCACGGGCACTCGGGCATCAAGGAATGGGACGACATCGGGAGCGTAGCGAGCAAGGTTCTCCATGCCTGCCGGGTGCCGGTGTGGCTGGTGCCTTCGGAACTGCGCGGGGAGATCATCTCCGACACTCTTCCCAAGCGCCGTCTGGTCATCCCGCTGAGCGGCTCTCCCCAGTCGGAGATGGCCGTTCCCCACGCGCTCGCCATCGCCCAGCAGAGGGGAGCAGAGGCGGAGATCGTCCTCGTCGGAGTACTCGACGCAGGACTCATCAGCATGACTCGGGGGCAGGTGAGGGACAAAGAGGAGGCGTACCGGAAGCTGAAGGACTACCTGGCGAGGGTGGCCGATTCCATCAGTGCGTCCGGGTTCGCCGTCGGCACTGAGGTGCTGGTAGGAGAGCCGGCAAGCAGCATCATCGAGTATCTGAAGGCCAGCCCTCCGCAACTCATCTGCATGGCCACACGAGGTAAGACCGGCGTCAGCAAGTTCGTCTTCGGCAGCGTCACCGAGAACGTCATCCATCTCATCAAGAAGACACCCATGCTCCTGGTCTCCGGAGCGGACTGACGGTTGAGACGTGTAAGGCGCTCGCTATCCGGGCGCCTAGGTCGTCTGCCAGATGGGTCCTCGGTCGAGGGAGTCCAGCTCGGCCATCTCGCTCCCGCTCAGCTCGAAGTCCCATATCTGGAAATTCTCGGTGATATGGCTGCGGTTCGACGAGCGGGGGATGGGGACGAAGCCATGCTGCACGTGCCAGCGCAGCAGCACTTGGGCGGGAGTGCGGCCATGCCGTCCGGCGACCTCGGTCACCGAGGGGTGGGAGAGGTTCTCGCCCTGCCCGAGTGGGCTGTATGACTCCACTTGGATGCCGTGCTCCCGGCAGAAGTTCACCACCTCTCTGGGGAACTGGGATGGATGGAGTTCGATCTGGTTGACCGCCGGCGCGATCCGGCAATGCTCCAAGACCTCCTCCAAGTGGGCTACTGCGTAGTTGCTGACGCCGATCGCTCGGCAGCGGCCGGAATCCACGAGGTCCTCCATGGCTTTCCAGGTCTCCACGCCCAGTCCTCGGACCGGCCAGTGGATCAGGTACAGGTCGACGTAGCCGACGTCCAGGTTGTCCAAACTGCGCTTGAAACCCCGTTCGGTGCGGCCATCGCCTTGGTATTCGGCCTCCAGTTTGGTGGTGACGAAGATCTCCTCGCGTGGGATCCCGGACTCGCGAACCGCCTGCCCCACCTCCGGCTCGTTCCAGTAGACGAGGGACGTGTCGATCAGACGGTAACCGGCCTGAAGGGCCCATAGCACCGCGCCGCTCGTCTGCCGGGCCGGTATCTGCCACGTACCGAAGCCCAAACCCGGCATGTGCATGTGGTTGTTGAGTGTGATCTCGTTCATGTTGGAGTTGTTGCCGCGAAGCCTGGCGCTCAAACTTGGAGCAGCTCTTTTCGTCCAGCGGACGTGACGCCGTTGGGGCCCCACAACGCTCACAAGCCGGCCCATCCTACCGACCGACAGGTAGTATATGACCAAGAATAGAATTGCAGGTTGCATATCGGTGAGATGCCTGCCACAATCCGGGTAGGTGGTGAAGGTGCCGGCTCTGCTTCAGCGGGGCGGACTAGACGGCCTGCGAGGTGTCGCGCATGTACGAGAGCATCAAGACCCTGTACAACGTCGAGCCGCCTGTCGCCGAAGCGGAGGTCCGTGCGGCCGCGCTCGAGTACGTGCGGAAGATCGCTGGGTTTCAGACTCCCTCTCCCGCGAACAAGGCGGCCATGACTCGGGCCGTGGACGAGGTGACCTCGGCCTCGCAGACCTTGCTCGCCTCCCTGGTCACCACTTCTCCGCGCCGCAAACGGGATCTCGAGTCCGGTCGGCCGTATGTCGACTGGGTACCGGCCTACGGATCAGGGGAGTAGGGATCTAGAGCGCTCCCTCGACGATCTCGGCCAACTCCTCCCGGTGGAGCTGCACCGGGTTTGCTTTCATGCTGCTCGCCCGAGCCGCGTTCTCCACCAATTGCTCGATCAGCGCCGAGTCCACTCCGTAGCTGGCCAAGCCTAGGATACCCAGATCTGCCACAAGGAGGCGCAGCCAGGCCACCCCAGCGTCTGCGCTGGCACCGAGATCGCCGGTCAGTAGCTCGGCCATCCGGCGATAACGGGTGAGGGCCGGGCTCAGGGGAACGCGTTCCCGGAGCGCCCTCAGATTCACCGCGACGGCATTCGGAAGTAGCGCTGCGCACACAGCGCCGTGGGGAGCTTCGATCATCCCACCGAGAGGCCCGGCTATGCCGTGCACCGCACCGAGTCCGGCATTGGCCAGAGCCAGACCGCCGAACAGGCTTGCCACCGCCATGTCCTCGCGGGCGGTAGCCGGGCCCGACGCGAAGCGCGTGGCAGAGGCCGATCCCGGGGCGCCGGCCCGTGCGCGAGCCTGCCCGTTGCCCTCCGCTGGACCGCCGGCTACGTCAGCTATGGCCGCCGTCGCCTTCCCTTCGGGTGCTCCGGCGAAGGCCGTGCGCAGCGACCGGGCGACCCGGATCATGCCTTCCTGGCAGAGGCCGTCCGTGAGCGCATTGGCGCGAGTGCAGACGAACGGTTCGATCAGCTGCGTGAGCGCATCGAGGCCGGTGGCGGCTGTGACTGCCCTGGGGAGCCGGTAGGTGAGTTCCGGGTCGACGATCGCAAGCCGCGGGAGCATCAGCGGGCTGCGGAGGCTGACTTTCACTCGGTGTTCACGGGACGCGATCACCGAGTTGCGAGTGACCTCCGAGCCGGTGCCGGCCGTGGTGGGGATGGCGATGCAGGGAAGGGAAGCCCGGACGAGGCTCCGGCCCTGTCCGATAATCTCCAGGTAGTCCATGACGTCACCCGGATTGGTGGCGACGATGGCTACGGCCTTGGCTGTGTCGATGGCGGCCCCGCCTCCGAAGCCGAGCACGTGATCGCAGCGGTTATCACGGGCGGCGGCGACTCCGCGGCGCACGACTTCGACATCGGGTTCGCCCGGTACAGAGAACTGGGCCGCGTCGAGGCCGCAGCCGGCGAGAAGATCGAGGAGCGGTCTGGCTCGTTCGGGGGTGGCACCGGTGACGACGAGCGGGCGACGGCCGAGACTGGGGGCCACGTCCCGGACGTAGGCGAGGGTCCCCGCCCCGAAGACGATCCTCCCGGCCGTGGAGAATTCGAAGCGGGGCGGCCCGGGGGGCTCGGGGCTCGAAGGATGCGCCTCCATGCTCACCAGCCTTCGGCGTCCGGGAACACGTTCCCGTACTTCACGCTCGTTCGCGGCTCCGCCATCATCGGAGCGACGGCGTCGCGCCATGTCCGGTAATGCGCGGTCTCCTTGTGCGCGGCTGCGCCTTCCGGTGTACGGTACGCTTCCACCAAGACGAAGTGGGCTGGGTCGTCGACTTGTTGCACCACATCGAAGCGCGCCACGCCCGGCTCCTCGGCGCTCTGCCGGGCGTTCACGATCGTGGCCTGCCTGAAGGCTTCGACGGCCTCTGGCTTCACCTGCACATCGACATGTACGATCAGCAGCTGTTCCACGGCGCTTCCCTCCTATGTTTCCGACGTCTG
>CAZWAR010000045.1:17383-22215 GCA_964631965.1 uncultured Gaiellales bacterium | reverse complement strand
TCGGCTTCTGCCAGCTGCACGTCCACTCGCACTTCCTGGCCCCACTCGGTGTGGATCCAGGCGCGGACCGTGTCCTGCCGGGGGGAGATGACGTCCACCCGAGCGCCTGCCGCTTCAAGTGCCTTTTTCGGTTCGAGCAACTCGACCTGCTCGAATCCTTGCTCCACTAGTGCCGCTATACGGATCCCGTCGAGCTCTTCGCTCATGGTGCCTCCTCCTTCGTCGTCTTCTCCGTGGCCGGTCGCCGTCGGTCTCCGCCCGGCGCGGGCCCGGTGAGCCACTGCGCTCCGGTTCCGACCGACCGGCGGCCAGATCCTCCGACGGCGGGATACCCACCGGTTCTTCTGCGCACACGCTGTCTCATCCACCACCGTCCGGCGAGCCCACCAAGGTACTGCCCAGCGAAAAAGGCCGCGCAGGTGAACGGGATGAACGTATAGGGAAGATGGGACTCGAACCGGGCAAGGAACACGAGCGGCACCGGCAGGTGGATGGCTAGAAACCATCGAACCGAGAACTTGCGGGTGTGGGCCCGGTAGAACCCGAACGGCAGAGTGACGAGAAAGACGACGGCCAGTACTTCGAGACGGTTCATGCGTTCGGTTGTTGGCGGAGGGGAGACTTTCCAAACCCGGTGGCTCGGGTGGTAGCGTAGAACATGGGGCCATGCGGGTCTTCGTGGAAAGGAGTCTGGCCATGGTGTACGTTCTGGTCGAGCACAGGATCGGCGGGCAGAAGGAGTTCGAGAGGATCTTCAAGGACGACGGAGAGCGCCGAAGACGCCTGGGGTCGAAGGGTGGAAGAGTGTTCCGCAACGTGAACGACTCCGAAAGCCTCTTCGTCATCTTCGAGTGGAATGACCTTCAGGGTGCGACGCGGTTCGCCGAGGGCTTGGAGACCCACGAGGCGATGGAGTGGGCCACCTCGGGCGTGTGGTCTAGGATCCACGTGGTGGATGAGCTCTACGAGGTGGATGCGTAGAAGAACCCGCGCTGCGGCCCGCAGCCGGAGCGGAGACGTGCGCGCTCTCGCTCACTCACTACGAGGCAGGGTCTACCAATCGGAGAAGTTGGTGTTGTACCAGATCTTGTCCGTCCCCTTTTTCGCCCGCTTCTGCCAGTTCTTGGTATTGGGCTCCGCCTCGATCCGCGCGGAGAACTCGTTGCATCGCTGCTTGACAAAGCCCTTCTGCGCCTCGTCGAACGCGGCCACCCCGTCGACGTGGTCCTTCACCCGACCCAAGTTCGTAGTAGCCGTGTACCAGAACCCCCAGTCGTCAGCCAGGCGCTTGGCGACGTAGGTACGGTTGATCTTCTTGCTCTCATCGTCCCCGATATCAGCCACGGTGAGCAGGAACTCGAGGTCCTTGAGGTCCTTGTCGTTGATCTCCCAGATCTGCAGCTTCTGCAGCATGATGTCGCTGATGGAGATGCTGTAGTCGTCGAACTCCAAGCGGTCCTTGAAGTTCACCTCGTGGCAGTAGTCGAGCTTGTCGAGGAATACGTCGATCATCGGGACAGCGCCACCGTAGTAGATCTGGCGGGTCTTGCCGGTCATCATCAGAGTGTTGACGTCGCATTCGTAGCCGAGCTTCTCAAACAGCCCCTTCATCTTGCCGCCGTTCTTGCCGTAGGCGACGAAGTCGATGTCGGTGAAGTAACGCTCACCCAGGCGCTCAAGCCTGGCGTAGAGGGGCACCTGCTCCGGGAAGTAGTAGTGCAGCGCGAGCGGACCCATCACCCGCAGGGCGAACCCCGCCTGCCGGGCTGCGTCCACGATGCGCTTACCCTCCGAAAGGAACACCTCCGGTTTGGGGTACACGTCCAAGGGGATGTCCTTGGGGAGGATGAATTCCTTGGGCACCGCTCGCTCCTTTCAGAGACCGTCGGGTATGGGCGTCTATCCGCTGGTGAACACGTAGTCTTTGACTTTCTTCTTGTCCAGCAACACCACGACGCCCTTGAGGATCCCCTCGGAATACTCGCTTCCCGGGTTGATCATGAGAGTGCGCCCCGCCTTCTGGGCTCCGCGCGATTCGTGGATGTGCCCGTGTAGACCCAGGAGCGGCTGGTATTTCTCGATCACCTGCTTGGCGCCCACACTGCCCGCGTGGATCTTCTCCTCGGCGGCCATGCGCATGTTGGCGTCGAGCTTCGGGCAGAGGTCGAGTGAATAGCCGTAGGGAGGCACATGGAAGTTGAAGATGACGTTCTCGAAGTCCTTCGGCGACGAACCGACCTTCCGGCAAAGCCCGTCGAGATACTCTGCCAACTCGTCCTCCGGCCCCTCCCGAGGAGTATCCCAGGGTGTGGGGTTGGAGCGGGAAGAGGAGACCATCTGGTAGTCGGAAAAGGCGACCACCATGTCGTCGCAGGGCTTGAGCGACTTGGAGGAGGCGATCATGTCGTCGATCTCCCACCAGTCATCATTTCCTGGGCAGATGTAGACATCGGTATTCTTGCCCGCCAGCCGCTCGTCGGCGAGGGCGAGCCACTCCTCGATGCGTTCGATGGCCCGTCTCTTGAAGAGCCTGTCGATGGCGCCCGGGTTGTCCTTGATTCCGGCGAACTCGTCGCGATCCTGTTCCACCCAGTAGTAGCCGGCGTTTTCGATGGTCTTCTTCAAGGCGGCCAAGTCGTCGGGTGTGTCGGCCTCCGTGTATTGGCCCATCAGATGGCACTCCCGCCCCCCTCCTGGTTTTTCCACGAGCGGGATGAGGACTTTGCCCAAGAGGTCGCCGTTCAGTACCGCGACGTCGACGCCGTAGATGGGGAGGGCGTTGAGGAACTTGCGATAACAAACGTTCGACCCGTGGATGTCCGTCACGTAGAACAGTTTGAGCACGTGTCACTCCTCCCGAGCGGTACTTGGCCTTGCGGGGCCGGTGGTCGACGATTCAGTCAGTATAGATAAAAAGCGAGGAGCCGCCGCCGGCTGAGCGGCGGCAGCTCCGAAGGTGCGGCCCTGGCCCCCCGGCCGCAGATCAGGAAGCGGTCATTCGGGTGGCAGTTCGCCCGTGAGCATCCCGGTGCTGATGCCCGCCGTACGCTTGGCGCGCCAAGTCCAGACTCCGTACCAGATGAGGCCTAGAGCCCAGGTGGCGAGGATCAGCATGCCTGTGGCGAAGGTGAAGCCTTCCAGACCTTCGCTCTTGTCCCCCTGAAAGAAGAAGAAGACGGCCAGGATCGCCAGGTAGGCGAGGTTCACGACCGCACCCAGGGTCACCACGGGCACGCCCAGCAACTTCCACTTGCGGTACGGGGACGACTCCCAGATGCCCTTGGAGCGCTTGGAGAACGGGAAGATGGCGGCCGCGATGGCAGTGACGCCGAACACCGAGAAGATCTCGAGGGCCGTGACCGACAGGCCCTGCTCCTGGAAGGGCAGGTAGAAGGTGTACAGAGCGATGAGGATCTCGGCAAGGACGAAGCAGAGGATGTAGTTCTTCACCGGCGAGGCAAAACGCGCGTTCACGTCGGTGAACCACTTGGGACCCATGCGGTCCATGCCCCAGGCGAAGATGATGCGTGGGAAGGCCAGGTAGGAGAGAGCCACCCACCACAGGGTGAACAGTAGGAACGAGAAGGTCATCAGGAAGAGCATGACCTTGTTCTGCATCACCACCGAGGCCAAACCGAGGAAGTGCGGGTCCATCGGCATGCTGTAGCCGGCGATGGCGTCGGTGCCGTTGTTGTCGAGCCACGCGGCTGCGGACAGGAAGTTGAAGTCCATGAGCCTGTAGAGGCCGACGGCGGTGAGAATCATGAACACGGCCGGCACCACGATGGCGAACAGGTTCGACAGGATGATGGTCTTGTCGGGCCTCTTCACCTCGCCGGCAATGAATGTAATGCAATAGGAGTAAGCGAACAGCCACGAACCGGCCACCATCACCCCGAAGGTGTCATACCAGTTCCAGCTGGTCGGGATGGCGCTTCCCACCGCGTCGCTCACTGAACCGACGAAGTCGGTGTAGTTGAGCGAGCCATTCTCTGCCGCGATGGTGTTCCAGGAGTTGATGAAGTCCTGTTTGGTGTACATGAACAGCGTGATCACGATGAGGAGGGCACCGAGGATACCCAGGCCCATGACTACCTTCTGGACACGGGCGAACACCTTTACCCCAAACACCACGAACAGGAAGGCGATGACACTGGTGACCGAGGCGATGACGAACGAGCCCCAGTTGTACGAGAGCCCCCCGAGGAAGGTGTCTGTCTCCGTGTTGTAGAGCCAGGTCCAACCCATGGCCTGGGAGACCATCTTGGAGCCGGGATCGGCCATCCACGGGGCGAGCACGTAGATCCACATGAGCCAGATGAACGCGTTGCCGAAGGATTCCCCGATCCCGATGAGAGGATGGATGATACGGGAGTTGTAGATGTATTCCCCACCCGAACGGGGCATAGAGCCGCCCAGGATCCCCCAGACGAGCGGGAAGCCGATGCCGGCGAGCACGAGGGAGATAACCGTCGCCCAGATCAGGTTGCCGCCGAGAAAGACGCCGAGGCCTAGGCTGATCATGACCCAGATGCTCGGGGTGAGCCCTTGGTTCATGAACCCGACGCCGAAGGCGTCCCACATGCTCAGCTGAGCAGAAGGGTGCATAAAAGTCAATGACGGCTGTACGATTCGGGAATGAAAGAAGTGAACCCAGCGATGAACAGAGCAAAACCCGGAATGAACGACGTGAAGATCAGGAGCATGACTCTCGATGACTACGAGGGGGTCATCCGGCTGTGGAGAGAGGCTGGTCTGCCGTACCGGCCGGGCGGGCGCGCCCGCCCGGGGATGAATGCGTCGGAGGTGGTAAGGGGCGCCGCGGGGGTGGG
>CAZWAR010000045.1:0-17373 GCA_964631965.1 uncultured Gaiellales bacterium | reverse complement strand
TGCAGACTGAGATGGAAAGGGGCACGGCGGTGTTCGTGGTGGCCGAGGTCGATGGCCGAGTGGTCGGTGTCGTGTTGGGGACCCACGACGGCCGCAAGGCGTGGATCAACCGCTTGGCGGTCGCGCCCGGCTACCGACGGCGCGGGATAGCGCGCATGCTGGTGCGCGAGGTCGAGGAGCGCATAGAGGCGCTCGGCCTCGATATCGTGGCCGCTCTCATCGAATCGGAGAACGAATCTTCGCTGGCCTTCTTCGAGGCGATCGGCTATCTGCACGACCCCGACATCGAGTACGTCAGCAAGCGGCGCTCCGCCGACACCTGAGGGTCACCGGAAGGGGTCGCCGGCCCCGTCGCGGGCTCGAACGGCCGGCCGCGCGACCTTCCCTGGAGAGTCGGACGCTGCGGCTACTCCTCGGGGCCGCCTACTCTTTCGGGCGCGCCGTGAGGCGGGGATCCGAGGGCCCTGACCGGACGGCCCGGCTCGGCCGGCCCACAGCGGTCAAGTACAGAGCCGCTTCGTTCGTGCCGTCGACGCCCAACAGTTCGTTCAGTTCGGTATCGTAGAAAGCTGCGACCTGGCAGGTACCGAGGCCCTGGGAGACCGCAGCCAGGGAGACCTGCGCCGCCATGTGGCCGGCGTCGAGGTAGAAGTAGCGGTAGGAGCGCTCCCGGTACTTCCATTCAGATCGGGCGAACACAGCGGTGTAGACGAAGACCGCGCCCGCCTTTCCGCAGAGCCCCTGGTCGAGAGCGGCCGACGATATCTCTGCCCTCAGGTCGCCGGTGCGGAGCTGTTCCAGGGAATGACTCCCTTCGGCGATGGGTCTCTCCAGGATGTCCAGACCGGCGACCCGGTAGTGGTAGAGGCCGGGCTCCAGTCCCTCCACCTTGTTCACCACGATGTACGTCTCGATGGGGTAGAGGGCTCCGGCACTGGGAGCCGCGCGGTAGAAATCCTGCCCCTGAGGGGTGATGAACGAGGCGGTCACGCCCGCCGAGGCCCAGAGGAGACGGGAGAGTTCCAGAAGCGTGATGGGGGTGGCGCCGAAGCTGCGCACCGTCCGCCGCCGTCCGGCGATGGTCAGGAAGTCCGGGCTCGGCTCTTCGTCCTCGCGGGGCGCAGGAGAGGGAAGGCTGAAGACCGGCGCGTACCTGTAGAACTTGTAGAGCGGGGGTTTGCTGCGCCAGTCGGGGTCCGACTCTATGTGCGACTCCCGCTCGTAGATGGTCTCCTGCTGGAACCGGCGCCCCGGGTGCTCTTCCAGTCTTTCCTCGTCGGCCACGGTCGTCTCTCCTAAGTGGTAGCCTTGCTGGGCCCCAGGCGGCCCTTTCGTTTGCGTTCCCTGTCCGTTCCCTGGCAGGCAAAGTTCGCATATGAGTGCTCTTCCGACAAGTGAGTCCGGTGCCAGCACGCCTCGGGGGCCTTCGCATCCCGGGGCGGCTTTGCAGCGCACCCAGTGGTTCCAGCTCGGAGTCATCTCCGCCGCGATGTTCGTGGTCTGGTCGGGGTTCGGTGCCATCCTCCCGTACCTTCCCGTTTTTCTCCAGGAGCAGGCACATGCCTCGGTTCTGCTGATAGCGCTGGTAGCCGCGGCCTACTACGTGGGGAGCTTCTCCTTCTCGGCCCTGTTCGGGCGTCTGAGCGACAGGATAGGACGGAAGCCCCTCATCTTCGGCGGCATCGCCTTCTTCGGTATCGCGCAGCTGTTGTTCGTCTCCACCACACACCCGGTGTGGTTCATCTTCTTCCGGTTCCTGGAAGGCGTCGGCACCGCGGCTGTCACCCCGGCCGCACAGGCCTTCGTCGCCGACCTCAGCGTCGAAAAGGATCGCAGCAGAGCCTATGGCTGGATGACGAGCGCACAGTTCGGCGGACTCGTGGCCGGGCCGGTCATGGCTTGGCCCCTCTACGCATTGGGCGGGGGCTCGGGCACGTGGGCCTTCTACGCCGTCTTCCTGTTCGGGAGCGCTCTGTCGTTCCTCACTGCGCTTTCGCTGCTCGCATTCGTGAGGGAGCCGGAGTACACACGGAAGCGGCGGGAGGCGAGGACCGTCCACCCGCCCTATCGCACGTTGATCACCCGACCGATCCTGGCTTTCCTCATCGTCGCCGCCACGGGTCACTTCGCCATGGGCGTGTTCGAAGTGCTCTGGAGTCTGTGGTTGCGCCATCTGGGCGCATCGGTACGCTACATTGGTTTCACCTGGATCGCGTTCTCCGTGCCCATGCTCCTTTCGTTCGTCGGGGGCTACTTCGCCGACCGTTACAATCGCTGGGTCCTGATGTTTTCCGGCTTCACGGTCGCGGGCTTCGCCTGGATCTACTACGGCGTCAGCACCAACCTGACCCTGTTCATGATCGTCAATATGGTGGAGGGACTCGCTTTTGCCTGGGCCTATCCCGCCAAGCAGGCCTTCTTGGTCCAAGTGGCTCCCGCGCGCTGGTTGGGGAGCATCCAGGGGATCGAACAGACGTCCATCCAGATGGCGTCCCTCGTCGGGACCTTGGCTGCGCCGCTCCTGTACCAGTACATCCACGGTCTGGTGATCAGTCTGGCCGGCATCGTGTCGCTCGTCGGCCTTCTGATTGCCGGCCCCATCTTGTACTCGGCTCGAAAACGACTGCTGATCGCCGGTCAACCTGCCGACAATTCACGTGAAGAAAGGCTTGAAATTCTACCCTGAACGCCTATAGTTTGCGTTATGGACGAAACGTTGGCCGTTGCGGCCTCTGACGAGCGCAGGACGAACGACCGCCGGCAACGGAGGTTCAGCTTCGTGCTGCGCGAACGCCGCAGCGGTTTCGACCGCCGTCGCGGCGAAGGAGCGGGTAGGCTCTCCGCTGCCTACGACCAGGCTCTTCTCGGTCTTCGGGAACGTCCTCGGGTGATCATGGCCGTCCTCGTTCTGGTGAACGTTCTCAACCTCGCCGACTTCTTGCTCACGATGAACGTTCTCGCGCACGGGGGGGGCGAGGCCAATCCGATCCTGCGGTCGCTCTTCGCCGTCGACCCGCTCTACGCGGGTATCTTCAAGGTGGTCGCCGTGCTCGTCACCTCCTACCTGGCGTGGCTCTGCCGCCGTTACCGCAGCGGTTTGCAGGCGGCGCTGATTCTCCTCACGGTGTTCTCGGCGGTTATCGCTTATCACATCGTCGGACTGGTGGCGTGGTCCTAGCCGTTTCCGGCCTGCCCCGGCAACACTACTGAAGTGCGGCTGCCTGCTGGTCCGGGGGCGCCACAGACGTGGCTCCCGATCGTGTCGGCTGGGTCTCCGTCTCGACCGGGGTCAGGGTGCGGAGGGCGGCGTCATTGTCCAAGACCGCCAGAAGAGCATCCACCACTCGAGGGTCGAACTGCTCCCCGCTGGCCCGGAGCAACTCGCGTGTGGCCTCCCGGTGAGTACGGCCGGCCCGGTAGGGGCGGTCTGAGCGCATCGCGTGATAAGCGTCGGCCGCAGCGATGATCCGGGCGCCGAGAGGTATGTCCTCGCCACGCAGGCGCCCAGGATATCCGTTGCCGTCCCAGCGCTCCTGATGGTGGAACACGAGGGGCACCACGTCGGTGAGTTCGGGTGCCTGCTCGACGATCCGCTTGCCCAGTTCCGGATGCTCGCGGATGCACTCCCATTCCTCGGCGGACAGTTGGTCCGCCTTCGTGAGGATCGCGTCGGGTACCCCGATCTTGCCGACATCGTGGAGCAGTCCACCTACGCTGATTCGGGCGATGTCGCTCGACGGCAGGCCGATACGCCGGGCGACGGCCGCGGAGAGCTCTGAAACGAGGCGGGAGTGCTCTCGGGTGTAGCCGTCGCGGACGTCGACCGCGACGGCGAGGCTGCGTACGATGGCTTCACGCCCGGAGTAGGGGAGCGCCAGTACGTTGCCGGTCTGTTCCCGAGTGGGGAGGTCCCGAGCGAGTTGCACCTGGTTGCCACCCATCGCCTTGGCGAAGGTGAGCGCTTTCTGAGCCGCCTCTATCATCTCCTGGGGAGAGATCCCGTCCTGCGGGTAGGAACACAACCCGATGCTGACCGTGACGCGGACCTCCGCGGACGTGGTGACCGGGAACACCCATGCTCCTATTGCGCGGCGCAGACGTTCCGCCACTTCCACCCCGCCCTTCTCGAATGTGTGGGGAAGAATCATGGCGAACTGGTCTCCTCCATACCGGGCCACGAGATCGATCTCCCGGAGCTGGGTCCGGAATTTCCGGGCCAGTTCCAGGAGTACCCTGTCGCCGATCCGGTGCCCGTGTCGCTCATTGATGGGGCGGAAGTCGTCGAGATCGAGCATCACCAGCATGAAGGTGTCCCCGAAGCGGTAAGCTCGTTCGCACTCGTGGGCGAGCCGGTCCTGGAAGACCCTGTGGCTCGCGATGCGGGTGAGCGCGTCGACCGTGGGAGTGTCGAGAAGGACCGCCTCGGAGGCTGCGTCCCGCCTGCGCACCGACATCGTGAAGGAAAAAAGGGCAGCTGAGACGACCAGGAGCGCCCCCTGTCCGACCGGGGCAGCCCCTACTTCGAGGCCGGGGCTAAAGATGAGAGCCACCGCCAGGCCGCCCAACAGAACGAAGAGCGCCAAGGCCGGCACTGCCGGCAGTGACGCCCGAAGGCGAGTCCTTTTCGGGCCTAGCGTGACGGCACAGGCCGCACCGAGCGAGGCCACGGTGCAGGCGGCCAGTCCTATGCGCAGATACTCGATGAGGTCGATGGCCGTGCTCCTTTCTCCTCTACGAGCACAACCTTTCGACGGTCGGACGCCGGTATCCTCCCATCCGGTGGGTCACGTTGCGCCTGAAGCCGCTGTAGGCTGAGGGAGACGGGCGGACGGTGGCCCGGCCCGGTTCCGGCGGGGGCCGGCGCCGACTACGAGTAGCGCTGCTCCAGCCAGGGGTCGCCAAGCCGGTGATAGCCCAGCCGCTCCCAGTAGCCGAGTCGCTCCTCAAGAGTAAACTCGATGCCCCGGATCCACTTCGCACTCTTCCAGAAATACAGATGGGGGACGACCAGCCTTACCGGCCCGCCGTGGTCCGGCGACACGAGCCGGCCGTCGTACTCATACGCGAGGACCACGTCGTCACGGGTGAGTTCCTCGAGGGGCAGATTGGTGGTCCAACCTCCGGTCGCATGAACGACGACGTGCCGGGCCGCCGGATCCACCTCGTAGTCTCTGAGCAGATCCGCCATCTTGACACCCTTCCACCGGGTATCGAGCTTCGACCAGCCGGTGACACAGTGGATGTCGGATACCTGCTCCACCGAGGGAAGAGCCACGAGTGTGGCGTAATCGAGGATGGCCCGAGGAGAGACGAGGCCGGACAACGCCAGCTTCCAGTCGGGGCGTGAGACCTGCATGACAGAACCGGCCTGGAGCACCGGGAAGTCGGAGACGAGGCGTTGACCGGGGGGGACGCGGGAATCGACCGGGGTCGACATGCAGTGCCTCCTTCTAGAAAGATGAGCCGCCCGAAGGCGGCTCGTCCACGTTCCAATGTGCCTAGAGTTTTCCCGCGCGGTGCGGGCGGCAATCTCACTCCATGGTGATAGCGCCCTCCGGGCATTCGTCCGCGGCTTCTTCGCAGCAGCCGGCGTCCTCGCAGGCGTTCGGATCGATCACATGCGAGAGACCGTCGTCGGCGACCTCGAAGACATCGGGGCAGATATCTTCGCAGATACCGCACCCGGTGCAGAGATCGGGATCGACTTTGGGCACACCCATGATTTCCTCCTTTAAGGTTTCGAGCGAGGCAATATAAGCATTGCCGGGAGTTCAGTGCAAGATAGTGCCGGAAGCATTTACTCCCTGTTCGGGGGCTGGACGAAGCGCGCGCGCACGGCGCTCAGCGCTCCCGCTTCCACATCTTGCAGGAAACTCTCGAACGCGGCGTCCACCGGGGAACCCCAGGCAGGGTCCGTTTCGTCGAGCAGCCTGGCTGGCGGATCCCCGCCGTTGTCTCGCGAGGCCTGCAACCATTCGGCCGGTAGAACGACGTCGGCCGTCGCCCTGTTGAGGACAGTACCGAAGAATGCCGTCCACGCGCGAGGGGTGACGTCGGCCGGATCGTAGCCCCCGCCTCCCACGATGAGCCACCGTCCTTCGCACATCTCGTGGGCGAGGGAGTGAAGCCGCGCGGCCAGGTCGGGGTACAGGGCCATGCTCGCGTTGATGTCTGTGAGCGGGTCCGCGTGGTGGGTGTCGCAGCCGGTCTGCGTGACGATCAGGTCCGGATGAAAGGCTCGGACCGCCGGGGCCACGAGGCGTTCGTAGGCCATGAGGATTGCGGCGTCGCCGGAATCCGGGGGAAGGGGGACGTTGAGGCAGGCTCCCACTCCGTCGCCGGTCCCGGTCTCGTCGGGCTCGCCGGTACCGGGGAAGAGGAAGCGGCCTGATTCGTGGACGGAGATGGTGAGTACCCGCGGGTCGTCGTAGAAGATGGCCTGAACTCCATCGCCGTGGTGGGCGTCCAGATCCACATAGGCGACACGCTTGCCGGCTGCGACGGCGGCCGCGACGGCCACGGCTATGTCGTTGTAAATGCAGAAGCCGGCGCCTCGGGCCCGCATGGCGTGATGCATGCCCCCTGCCGGACTGTACGCATGCACAGCCCGGTTCTCGAGAATGGCCCGCATTGCCTGAAGGGTGGCGCCTGCCAGAAGAGCCGACGCATCGTGGATGCCGGAGAAGAGCGGGTTGTCGTCGGTGTCGAGGCCGTAGAGCCTGAAGTCGACCGATGGCCGTAGCCCCCGAGCGACGTCCTGAGCGGTCTGCACCGCTTGGACAAAGGGCAAGGTGTGAACCGTGAGCAGTTCGGAGAGTGTGGCCTGTTGCGGTTCCTCCATGGTGACGCCGGGGTGATCCAGCCAGCCGAGGGCAACCAGCAACGATATCGTGAGAGCGTGCCTGCTGGGCTGGAGTGGATGCTCCTGGCCGAAGCTATATGAGCTGAGGACGGGGCTGTGGACGATGACGATGCGTTCCGTCTCGTCCGCGGCGACTGTACCGGTGGTCATCCGTGAACCTCCCTGGCGCGGCCGGTTCCGCAGCACGGAGTACAATACCAGCCCCGGCGGATGCCGGAAGCGAGAGCGCCACTCGGCGCTGGGCCGACATGACGGGAGGACTGGCGCAGGTGGCGTCGAGCGGCGGCAGGGGTAGGCAAGGGAGGACATCCCTTGCTCGCAAGGCGCAGAGGCTGGCGCTCCGCGAGGGACTCTTCCCCGAGGGTTGCCGGGTGCTCGTCATGGTTTCCGGCGGTCAGGATTCGGTAGCTCTTCTCGACGTCCTCGTCTCCCTGACCGGCCGATCCGGGGGACCGGCCGCGGTGCACGCCCTACACGTCAACCATCATCTGCGCGGGTCGGAGAGCGACGACGACGAGGCTCTTGTCGTCCGAGTGTGCGGCGAGCGCGGGGTGGCCCTGACGGTGGACCATCGGCCGGTGGCGAAAGCCGGGGGCAACGTGCAGGAACGGGCGCGCGGAGCACGACGCGAAGCCGCTCTGCGGGCGGCCGCGGAACATCGCTGTGACCGCATCGCCCTGGGACACACGGCTGACGATCAGGCGGAGACGATGCTGTACCGACTGGGCCGCTATGGCGGCCTGGCCGCATTCCGGGCCATGCTTCCTTTCGACCCGCCCTGGGTGAGGCCGCTGCTCGAGGCCCGCAGGACGGAGACGGCTGACTACTGCCGCTCACATCGCATCGAGTTCGCCATCGACCGGGGCAACGCGCACCCCGGCTACGCTCGCACCGCTCTTCGGGAACGGGTACTGCCCGCCTGGGAGGAGGCCCTGCCCGGGGCTGTGGAGGCCGCGGCCCGGGCAGCCGAGGTGGCCGGGGAACTGGAAAGATTCGCCGGCGAGCTGCTCAGAGAGGCGGAGTCGCGCGCGGTGGTGAGGAGCGAACCGACCGGCGGCGCGGACAGTCCGGCGGGGGGCGACCGGCTCGCCGCGGAGGGGCCTGCCGGGGACGGACTTGGCGGGGACCGGCCTGGCGGCGACGTTCCGGCGGCCGTCTCCGACGGCTGCCCGGTGCTCAGTGCGGCGGTCCTCTTGAGGATGGAGGGGCCTTTGCGGCGTTTGCTGCTGCATCGATGGTTGCAGAGCTGTACCGGTCCGGCACCATCGCGGGCTTCCGTCCTGGCTCTGGAGGAACTGCTGACGGTCAGCGGGTCGGCTGAGCGGCACCTGGGAGGTGGGTGGCGTGGGGTCAAGGCGTATGACGAGGTGTATGTACGGTGGGGCGCGCGGCCGGCGAAGCCGCAGCCAGCGCCCCATCCTGTGCTGCTGTCCATACCCGGGCGTGCCGTCTGGGGCAGGGTCTGGGTTGCGGCTCAGCCGGTTGAGCGTTTCATGGCTCCCGACGTCGGCCGGGAAGCCTTCGTCGACGCGCGCAGCCTCGACGGGGAGGTGGTGATCAGAGGCCCTCGGCCGGGAGACCGTATGAGGCCGCTCGGAGCCCCGGGCACCCGCAAGCTGCAGGACATCCTGGTGGACCTGCGTGTACCCGCCGCCGAGCGCCCGCTGACACCGTTGCTGGTGTGCGACGGCCGGGTGGTCTGGGCATGTGGATTGCTGTCCTCCGAGGAGGGTAGAATAACCAGTGATACGACCGGAATTGTCCGGCTCACCATGGGTGCGTACGAGAGCAGCGATACGCCGGATGGAACCGGCATACGACAAGGAGACGGCCGGTGGTGAGGACCCTCATCCCCAGTGAAGTGTTGCAGGCCCGGGTCGACGAACTCGCGGCCGACATCGCGAACGACTACGCGGACAAGCGGCCGGTTCTCGTCTGCGTGCTGAAGGGCGCTATCTTCTTTGTGGCAGATCTCGCCCGTCGGCTGGATTTCGATCTGGAACTCGAGTTTATGGCAGTCTCGAGCTACGGCGCCTCCACGGAGACCTCCGGGGTAGTACGCATCCTCAAAGATCTGGATACCGACATCGAAGGCCGCCATATACTCATCGTGGAAGACATCATCGATTCGGGACTCACGCTCCAGTACCTCACCAAGAGCCTATGGTCCCGCAATCCGGCCAGCGTGGAGATCGTCACGCTTCTCAGCAAGCCGAGCCGGCGCACCGCCGAACTGCCCTGCAAGTACACCGGGTTCGAGATCGAGAACGAGTTCGTGGTGGGATACGGGCTGGACCATTCGGAAAAGCATCGGAATCTACCGTTCATCGGGGTCCTGGACGGTCTCCAGTAGTACCGGCGTGATAGAATTCCTAACCTTTATGCAACGATACATGGAGCGCAGTTGAGCAGGTTCTTCAAGAGCGCGGCCTTTCCCATACTTCTCGTCATCCTTCTGGCCTTCTTCGTGCAGAACCTTTTCTACGGGGGACGCGGGAGCCAGGACCTGACGTTCAAGGAATTCCAGACGTATGTCGAGGCCGGCCAGGTCGACGACGTGACCCTCAAGACGAAAGATCTCGTCGTGGAGGGCACTCTGAAGACCAACGACAAAAAGTTCGAGATCGGCTTCACCGAGTCCTATCCGATGGAGCAGTACCTTCTCGACCACAATGTCGCGTTCAAGACCGACATACAGAAAAGTTCCATCTGGGCATCACTCCTCACCACGGTTCTGCCCATCTTGCTGATGGTCGTCTTCTTCATCTTCCTGATGAACCAGATGCAGGGCGGCGGGAGCAAGGTGATGAGCTTCGGCAAGTCGCGCGCCAAGCGCATGGCCGTGGATCAACCCAAGATCACCTTCAAGGACGTAGCCGGGGTGGACGAGGCCGTGGAGGAACTCGAGGAGATAAAGGACTTCCTCGAAAACCCCAAACGCTTCCAGGGCCTTGGCGCTCGGATCCCCAAAGGCGTTCTGCTGTTCGGCCCTCCAGGCACCGGCAAGACCCTGCTGGCCAGGGCCGTGGCCGGTGAGGCCGGCGTCCCCTTCTTCAGCATCTCCGGTTCGGATTTCGTCGAGATGTTCGTCGGCGTGGGCGCCAGCCGCGTACGCGACCTCTTCGACCAGGCCAAGCAGAATCAGCCCTGCATCATCTTCATCGACGAGATCGATGCTGTCGGTCGTCATCGCGGCGCCGGCCTGGGCGGGGGTCATGACGAGCGCGAGCAGACCCTCAACCAGCTCCTCGTCGAGATGGACGGCTTCGAGGCCAACGAGAGCATCATCATCATGGCGGCCACCAACCGGCCCGACATCCTCGACCCGGCCCTGCTGCGTCCCGGCCGCTTCGACCGGCAGATCGTGGTCGACCGCCCGGATCGTGAGGGCCGCAAGGCCATCCTCGCCGTCCACGCCAAGGGCAAGCCGTTGGCTCCTGGGGTCAACCTCGACACCCTGGCTGCGCAGACCCCCGGATTCACCGGCGCCGATCTGGCCAGCCTGGTGAACGAGGCGGCCCTTCTCACCGCCCGCAAGCGGAAGCGCGTCATCGAGATGGAGGAACTGGAAGAGGCGGTCCTCCGGGTGGTCGCCGGTCCCGAGAAGAAGTCCCGCCTGCTGTCGGAAGAAGAGAAGCTCATCACCGCGTATCACGAGACCGGGCACGCGCTGGTGGCGCACTATCTGCCCAATGCCGATCCGGTCCACAAGATCTCCATTGTCAGCCGCGGCCAAGCCCTCGGGTACACCATCACCCTTCCGACCGAAGACAAGTTCATGGTCAAGAAGAAAGAGATCCTGGACAAGCTTTCGCACATGTTGGCCGGCCGGGTGGCCGAGGAGATCCGCTTCGACGATATCACCACCGGCGCCTCGAACGATTTGCAGCGGGCTACCGAGACGGCTCGGCGGATGATCACCCAGTACGGCATGAGCGAGAACCTTGGGCCGCTCACGTTCGGCCACGACCCTGCGCAGCCGTTCCTCGGCCGCGACTACGGCATGGGGCAGGAGTACTCGGACGAAACGGCAGAGAAGATCGACGTGGAGATCCGCCGTGTGGTGGACGAGGCGTACCATACCGCTCGCCGCATCCTCACCGATCACCGCGACGAGCTGGATCAGATCTCACTGCTGCTCATCGAGAAGGAGACCATCGACCGCGATCAATTCGAAGCCATCCTCCGGGGAGAGGACCCTGAGGACGTGTTCCGCGCAGTCGACGAGGCAAAAGCCCGAAAGGCCGCAGAGAGCGCGCGGGCCAGGCGCCAGCGGCAGCGCGAGCAGGAAACACCTGCGCCTGAAGGTCTGGCTCCGGGCGGCGTCACGTCCTTCGCCCGCTACGGCGAGGACTGACGACACCAACCGTGATCGATAAGGCAAAGATCGAGCAGGCCACCCGTCTTCTCCTCGAGGGGATAGGTGAGGATCCCGGCCGCGAAGGCCTGCTGGCGACTCCGCGCCGCGTGGCCGACCTCTACGAGGAGTTGATCCTCGGCGAGCCCGAGGAACTCGCCTCCCTGGTTCCCGTCATCGGGTCCGACACCCACCAGGAAATGGTCCTGGTGCGGGATATCGCGTTCCACTCGCTGTGTGAACACCATCTGGTCCCGTTCTTCGGGGTCGCCGACGTCGCCTACATCCCTTCGAAAGCCGGCAACATCACCGGTTTCTCGAAGATCATCAAGCTGGTGCGGGTGGCCGCGGCTCGGCTGCAGATCCAGGAGCGGCTCACGAGCATGATCGCCGACAGCCTGGTGGATGCCCTGGAGCCCGCGGGTGTTCTGGTTCTTATAAGGGCCGAGCACCTCTGCATGACCATGCGCGGCGAACGCGCCCCCGGCTCCAAGGTGGTCACCTCCGCAGTGAGGGGCATCATCCGCACCAACGCGGCTACCAGGGCGGAGGTGCTCGCCCTCATCGAAGCCCCGGAATAGACGGAGGTCGCCGAAACATGTCGCTTGGCAGCGGTGGTGAGCCGGGTTCCCATGCGACTGAGGGCAGACCCCAGGTACTGGTCGTTCGAGACCTGGTAGAGGCTCGGGCAGCGCTGAAACACATCCGCGTGAGCGGCGCCGGCATGGGGATCATGGAGAAGAAGGCGCTCTTCCGGGTGGTCAGGGTGCGGAGCCTCGATGTGCGCGCGGCCAACATCCTCAAGCAGGAGATGCTCTCGCGAGGAGGCGAGGTGGCCACTTCTCGGGAGGTCTACGAACTCCACGGCGATGCCGCCGACTGCCTGGTCATGGGAACCCTCACTCAGTTCGAGCGGCTGCTTCCGAAACTGAAACAGCAGCCGTTCGGCCTGCATCGGCTGGCGGAAGCCATCGAGGCCGCCCTGCTTCACTACGACGAGCGCCTTCCCGCCGGGCCGGCGGGACTCGATCTGAGCGACCCCCCACTGCTCATGGGAGTGCTCAACGTGACCCCGGATTCCTTCTCCGACGGCGGCAGCTACGCGGGCGTCGATGAGGCGGTACGGGCCGGTCTCCGCATGGCAGACGAAGGGGCCCACCTCCTCGACATAGGGGGCGAGTCCACCCGGCCGGGCTCCGACCCGCTGCTCGAGGAGCACGAACTGTCCCGGGTGCTGCCCGTGGTCAGGGCCCTGGCCTCGTCTCTGCCGGGCCGCATCTCCGTGGACACGTACAAGGCTCGGGTGGCGGCGCAGGCCCTGGAGGCCGGCGCCGCCCTCATCAACGACGTCTCCGCCCTTCGGACGGACCCTGGGATGGTGGCCGTTGCCCGTGACGCCGACTGTCCCGTCATCCTCATGCACATGCTGGGCGAGCCCAAGACCATGCAGATCGCGCCCGAGTACGGCGACGTAGTAGAGGAGGTGCACGCTTTCTTCGCCGAGCGCATCGAATGGGCGGTGGAGAACGGTCTGAGGGAGGAGAATCTTCTCATCGACCCCGGCCTGGGTTTCGGCAAGACCACCGCGCACAACCTGGCCTTGCTGCGCGATCTGGACGCATTCCGGTCGCTTGGCCGACCCATAGTCGTGGGAGCCTCGCGTAAACGCTTCCTGGGAGAGATACTCGGTATCGATGAGGCGAGCGAGCGGGATGAGGCCACGGCGGCC
Organism: uncultured Gaiellales bacterium; assembly: GCA_964631965.1. Taxonomy (GTDB): domain Bacteria; phylum Actinomycetota; class Thermoleophilia; order RBG-16-64-13; family RBG-16-64-13; genus CAIQPS01. The sequence continues at coordinate 4,425 of CAZWAR010000045.1, read as the reverse complement.
ACCACGGTCCTGGCCGTCCGCGCTGGGGCTCACGTCATCAGGGTGCACGACGTGGCCGTGAACCGGGACGCAGCCCGCGTGGCCCGGGCGATACTGAGAGGGGGCTGACATGGATGTCTTCATCGAAGGGCTGGAGGTCTACGGGCATCACGGGGTGACCGACGAGGAGAAGGTGCTGGGCCAGCGGCTGCTCTACGACGTCCGCCTCACCCTGGAGGACTGCCGGGCCGCTTTTACCGACGACGTGGCCGATGCCATCGACTACACCGAGGTCATGGACGTCATCGTCGACGTTGTCACCACGCGGAGCTACTCGCTCCTCGAACGGTTGGCCCGCGTGTCGGCCGAGGCCATCCTGCGGCGTTTCCCCGTCGATGAAGTGTGGGTGCAGGTGACCAAGCCCCATCCGCCTGTGGCGATGGCCCTTACCAGCGTGGCCGCTGCTGTCGAACTCGCCCGGGCCGACCTCGAGGCGTGAACCCTGGGTACCGGGGCGGGCAGAGCGGGCGGGAGCGCTCCGGAGCCCGGAGGCGGCCGGGCCCAGGGTAGGCCGGCACGCGTCTTCCTGGGGCTCGGCTCCAATCTCGGAGACCGCGCGGGGCTTCTGCGCCGGGCGAGGCTTCACCTGGAGGCTCTTCCGGGGACGTCTCTGGTGCGCGCATCGGGCCTTTACCGGACGGCGCCGGTGGGAGGACCTGGCCAGGACGACTATCTGAACCAAGTGGTGGAGATCGAAACGGTGCTGCCTCCCCATGATCTTCTCCAGGCCTTGCACGAGATCGAGACCGGTCTGGGCCGGGTGCGTGTACTCCGTTGGGGGCCGCGCACCGTGGACGTGGATATCCTCTGGTACGATGGGGCGTCGGTCGCGGACCCCGGCCTCGAGGTGCCGCATCCCCGCATGGAGGAGAGGCGTTTCGTCCTTGAACCTTTGGCCGAACTCGCGCCCGATCTCGTGCTGCCGAGCGGGCGGACCGTGCGGGAGGCGCTGGAGAGGGTGAAGGACCAGGTGGTGGTACCGGTGAGTGAGGCGCGGGAGAGGGAGCCCTAGATGGACCATTCAGCCATGCAGACCGAGATCCGCCGGCTGGCCAGGGAGAAGGGTGCGATCATCCTCGCCCACAACTATCAGCGGCCCGAGGTGCAGGACGTTGCCGACTTCGTGGGCGATTCGCTGGGGTTGTCCCGGAAGGCCGCCGCCGCCACCGCGAACCTGACCGTGTTCTGTGGAGTCCATTTCATGGCCGAGACCGCAGCCATCCTGGCCCCCGACCGGCCGGTGATCCTGCCCGACCAGGAGGCCGGTTGCCCCATGGCCGACATGGTGGACGTGGAGGGCCTGGAGGAACTCAAGGCGGAGCATCCGGGCGCTGTGGTCGTCAGCTACGTCAACACCAGCGCGGCGGTCAAGGCCGTCTCCGACATCTGCTGTACCAGCGCCAACGCGGTGGAGATCATTCGCTCGGTGCCGGTCGGCAAGGAGATCATATTCACTCCCGACCGCAACCTCGGCTCCTGGGCCGCGCAGAAGGCGGGCCGCTGGGTGATCGTGTGGCCGGGATTCTGTCCGACGCACGGTCTCATCGATATTGACGACGTCGAGAAGGCTCGGGCTGCGTATCCGAACGCCAAGATAGTGGTCCACCCGGAGTGTGCAAGCGATGTGGTGGCGTTGGCCGATGCCGTTGAAAGCACGTCCGGGATGATCCGCTTCTGTCAGCAGGACGACGCCAAGGAGTACATCATCGGGACGGAACTCGGGATGATCCACCGGCTCCAGAAGGATTGCCCAGGCAAGACCTTCCATCCGCTGACCCAACTCGCCGTCTGTCCCAACATGAAGCTCATCACCTTGGAGAAGGTGTTCAAGGCGCTCCAGAACGAGGGCCCGGTGATCACGGTGCCCGAGGATGTGCGGATGAAGGCGCTGCATGCCGTGCAGCGGATGGTGGAGGTCGGGGCATGAACACGCAGGCCGCTGCTGCCCGGGCCGTGACCCGCGCCGGTCAGCGAGGGACGGCGGCGTGAGCGCGGCCGCTCAGACGGGACCCGGGACGAGGCGGGGTGCCCCGCTCATCTCGCGGAGGGGCGCCGACCTGCGCTATTCGAGCTACGACGTCCTCGTCATCGGCGGGGGCATCGCCGGACTGACGGCGGCTATCGGCGCCGCCCATCGCTGGCACGTGGGTCTGATCACCAAGGGAGACCTCGACGAGACCGCGACCTTCCTCGCTCAAGGGGGCATCGCGGCGGCGATAGGGGACTACGACTCGCCGGAACTTCACTGGGAGGACACGCTTGAAGCTGGAGTGGGGCTGTGCGACGAGGAAGCCGTGAGGGTTCTCGTCGAAGAAGGCCCGGCTCGGGTCGCGGAACTCGAGGCGATCGGGGCCAAGTTCGACCGGCGGGACGGCAAGCTGATCCTGGCTTCCGAGGGTGCCCACTCGGTGCCCCGGGTGGTACGGGCCGGCGGCGATGCCACGGGTAGCGTGGTCGCGAGTGCCCTGGCTCAGGCCATCAATTCCGGCACCAGGGTGGAACTGCACGAGCATGAGTTCGTCATCGACCTGCTCGTGGATGCAGGGCGGTGTGTCGGAGCGATCTCCCTGGACCGCGACGGGGAGCTCACCGTGACCCTTGCCCGGGCGGTCGTACTGGCGTGCGGCGGGGCCGGGCAGGTATTCGCCCACACGACCAATCCCGTGGTGGCCACCGGTGACGGACAGGCCATGGCCTACCGGGCGGGGGCGGTCATGCGCGATATGGAGTTCATGCAGTTTCATCCCACCGCGTTGTTCGGGGACGAGAACCCCACGCTGCTGCTCACCGAGGCGCTTCGCGGCGAGGGTGCCTACCTGCGCGACGATGCCGGAGAGCGGTTCATGGTGGGCTCTGACCCCCGGGCCGAACTGGCGCCGCGGGACGTGGTGGTCCGGCACATCAAACGGGTTTTCGACAGGGACGGCACCGACCACGTCTGGCTGGACGCCCGCCATCTTGAGTGCGAGTTCCTCCGCGAGCGCTTCCCGACCGTCTTCAACGGCCTCCAGGCCCGTGGATACGACCTCTGCAGGCAGCTCATACCCATCGCCCCGGCGTCGCACTACTACATCGGCGGTGCGCTCACCGATACGTGGGGCCGCACGTCCATCCCCGGTCTTTTCGCCTGCGGCGAGACCGCGAGTACCGGTATCCACGGCGCCAACCGGCTGGCTTCGAATTCGCTGCTCGAGGGCCTGGTGTTCGGCGACCGAACGGTGCGGGAGCTGAACCGCTATCTGTCGGTGTCCGACCCGGCGGTGCGCAAGGTCCGCCTCGATCTTGCCGACGAGCCCCGAACGGGCAACCCCCCTGAGGTGGTAACGGCCAAGCGCACGGCGTTGGCTCGGACCATGGGCGATCTTTGCGGTATCGTCCGAGATAGAAGAGGCCTGATTGCAGCAGAAGCGGTGCTGAACGACATGGAGGCGTCGCTGCAGGCGCCGGGTCTGACCGTGGCGGAGTTCGAGTTGTTCAATCTGCTTGCGGTGGCTCGGCAGATGGTGTCGGCGGCTCGAATGCGGGAGGAGAGCCGCGGCGTCCACCTGCGTTCCGATTTTCCCGAGCAGGGCGACGCGTATTGGCGCCGCCACGTTCTCATCGAGGCCGATGCCGAGACCGGGAAGCAGAAGGTCTACACGGCGCCGGTGGAGGGGTCATGAGTGAGTACGCGGATTTGAGATTGGTCAGGGTGGCGTTGGCAGAGGACCTTGCCGGCTATGGGGATATCACCTCGGAATTGACGGTGCCGAGAGACTTGAAGGGACGCGCCGAGATCATCGCGCGCGAGGACCTTGTGGTCTGCGGCCTCGAACTCGGCCGCATGGTGATGAGAGAGGTGGATCCGGAGACCTCGTTCGCCGCTCTCGTGCCGGAAGGGGCCGGGGTCGGGGAGCGAGATGCCCTGGCCGCCATCCAGGGCCCCGCCCGCAGCATCCTCACGGCCGAGCGTACAATGCTCAATCTGCTCAGTCATCTGTCCGGCGTCGCCACGCAGTCTCGACGGTTCGCTGAAGCCGTGGCTGGGACACGGACTGTCGTGGTGGACACCCGCAAGACCACCCCCGGCCTTCGCCGCTGGGAGAAGCGGGCGGTGGTGCTCGGTGGCTGCCGGAATCACCGCTTCGGCCTGTTCGACATGATCCTCGTGAAGAACAACCACCTCGCGGCCGCCGGAGGCGTGCGCGCGGCTATGAACCGGGTGAGGGACGCAGGTGCCGAGTACATCAAGGTGGAAGTCGAGGTCGAGAGCGAAGCCGGCCTCCGCGAAGCCATCGCGGCCGGGGCCGACATCATCATGCTCGACAATCAGGACCTGGCCTCCTTGGAGCACCTGGTGCGGGTGGCAAGGAGCATCGAGCCGGACGTGGTACTCGAGGCTTCGGG
>CAZWAR010000044.1:0-22299 GCA_964631965.1 uncultured Gaiellales bacterium | reverse complement strand
ATGGGTGGCCGAACTGGACCAGCCGTATATCTTCCTGCTCGATGAGGTCGAGGCAGAGACGAAGGAGGCCCCGGGTGGCGTGCAGTGAATTGACCGGATAGCGATGCACGGGGTACGAGTGCCTGCCATCGAACTCACGACTACCCGGCTGCTCCGGCGCCACCACAACCACGTCTGCCGGGCGCAGTGTATGGATCAGTCCCCAGTAGTACGACTGAGCGCCACCGACACGGGGTGGGAAATCGTTGGTGACGAACAGCGAACGCGGGGTGGCCACGTCGGACTCAGAGATGAAAGACATCGCTTCCATAGAGGCAACATCCCCCCACTGGGACATTCACAATCCGCCTTCGGAAAGAGGCGCGCTTCGAGAGAGAGGTTCGCAGTGCATGCGGAGCGCCGCTCGGGCATGGTGCGCAGGTGGAGATTGCGCACACCTGAACGGGCCCCCTACCTCTCAGACGCCGCTTGCACCGATACCAGCTTCTGCCTGAGTTCCGCCTCCATCCTGGTGAGCTGCTCCTCGGCCTCGTGACGCTTCATCCGGCCCTCCTCCTGGATGCGGAGAGTCTCCTCGATGGTGGCGATGAGGTCGGTGTTGACTTTCTGCAGGGTCTCGATATCGACGACGCCCTGCTCCACTTCCCTGGCGACGTCGCCGCTCGTCTGGCGCAGCATCTCGGCGTTCTTGGTCAGGAGCTCGTTGGTGGTCTGCGAGACTTCCCTTTGGAGCTCCACCGCCTTCTTCTGCCTATATAGGCTTATGGCGATGACGATCTGGTTCTTCCACAGCGGAATCGCGGTGAGCACCGAGCTCTGGATCTTCTCCACCAGACTTTGGTTGTTGTTCTGGATGAGTCGCACCTGCGGAGCCGTCTGGATAGAGATCATGCGGCTCAGCTTGAGATCTTGCAGCCGACGCTCGAACCGGGCAAGGCTCTGGCGCAGGTCGGCCGCGCTCTGAGCATCCATGGGATCTTTGCTGACCGCCGCCTGGACTTCGGCCTCCGCTAGAGTCTTGGTACTCAGCTCCTCGAGCAGTCTGTCGCCGGCGGCGATGTAGAGGTCGAGCTGCTTCAGGTACTCAAGGTTGAGCTCGTACATCTTCTGGAGGATCGTAATGTCCCTGAGCAGCCCCATCCGGGCCCGTTCGAGCTGATCGACGATCCGCTCGATGCTGTCGGAGAGCTTCTGATACCGGTTCACGAACCGGTTGAAGGCGTCGATGAACTGGCCCACCAGCGGGATCTTGGAGAGGCCGGAGCCGGTCCCCAGAGAGTCCACGTCGAGCTCCTTGGCCTTGGCCAGCAGATCGACGAGGGCGTCGCCCACGTAGCCTGCGTCCTTGTTGCGGATGTCGGACAGGAGCGTGTCCGCGAAGCTGGCGATGCGGTTCTGGGCCGGGAGCCCGAACTGGATGACATCCTGTGGGTCGTTGATATCGACGGTCTTGACGATCTCGGCCACCTGTCGCTTCTCGGCGGCATCGAGCCTGTCATAGGGCACCACGAGCATGTTCTCGGTGTGCTGTGCGGTCTCCGTCGCGTTAGGCAGAGCGTCCGCGGTGGGCTGGGCGGTGCTTTCTTCCATCTCGTCTCCTCTCACGTCTGCGCTGTTGATACCCCGCTGGCCCTCTCCGGCAAGCATAGTTTCCGAGTAGCATGGGTACGGGACCAACGCTCAAGGCCGGAAAACGCGTGAGGCATCGAGGGGGAGCCATGGGAAGAAGGAGACTTCCGCGTCACGTGGGAATGCCGGCGGCGTACCTGGGGATCGTGGCCGTCCTCACTGTGCTGACCTTGAACGCCTGCGGCGGTGGGGCGACCACCAGCAGCGACGTTTCCAGCACGGCCGGTGGGGTGCTGACGACCTCAAGCCCCACCGGCTCGAGCAGTACTACCGCTCCGAGCGGCGCGACGAGCTCCAGCGGCACCACGGCCCAGGGCGGCCCGACGAACGGCGCGACCACCAGCAGCTACCCGCCCGCCTCCCAGTCGGATTACACGATCCTCGCGTTCAACGACCTGGGAATGCACTGCATCCAGCCTGGCTACTCGGCCATGATGATCCTCCCGCCCGCCAATTTCCTGCACGTGCAGGTCTTCAGGAAGGGTGGCGAAGGGGCCCGGCTTGTGACCAGCGGCATCACCGTGGAATACGCGGTCGATAACATGGGCGACCCGTCGGCGCACACTGACTTCTGGCAGTACGCGAAGGACTACGGTTTCGACGTCCAGCCGGGGGTGGGCATAACAGGCAACGGACTTGCCGGTACATGCACTCTGAGCGCCGATGGCAAGTATTGGGAAGCCACCGCCATTCCCGCGGTGCCGTACAACGCCCAGGGGGCGTTCGACGCCTATCCGACCTGCACGGTCACTGTGAAGGACACCTCGGGGAACGTGCTCGCCGTCCAGCCGGCCGTCGTGTTGCCCGTATCCGATGAAATGCACTGCGACAACTGCCACGCGAAGTCCGACACGTTCGTCACCATCCTCGCGACCCACGACAAACTTTCCAGCACGTCGCTGGCGGCCGATCTGGCCCAGGGCATGCGTCATGCCTGCAACGAATGCCACGCCGATCCGGTGCTGAACGCTCCAGGCCAGCCGGGCGACAAGTCGCTGTCCGAGGCCATGCATGGGTTCCACGCCCCGAAGATGGCCACGCTGAACAAGCTAGAGGTGAGCTGCTACAACTGCCATCCCGGGCAGGAGACTCAGTGCCTCCGGGGCGCCATGGCTGCAGCGGGTCTCTCCTGCTCCGACTCGAACTGTCACGGCACCATCGACAATGTGGCGGCGACCATCGCCGCCGGAAGGGAGCCGTGGCTGAACGAGCCGGACTGCGGGAACTGCCATACGAATGCGAGCAATCCCGGCACCCTCTACCGGATGTCGTACCTCGAGAACGGTCCGGAGGACATGAACGGTTTCATCCTCTGCGAAGGCTGCCACAACGGGACACACGCCGAGTGGAAGTCCACTCTGGCGGTGGACAACGAGGTTCCGCTCTACCTGCAGGGCACGGCCGGACCGATAGGGACGTGCACGGTCTGCCATAGAGGCAGCGGGCAGATCCACGGAGGCGGTGGGAGGGACTAGGTTCTCCTGACACCGGTTCCACCCGGGGTGGGCCAGGGTATGAAGCTGGGCCGGACGGGCGACGGAACTGGGTGCTACTTCAGCGCGTACATATTGCCGTTGAGGCTACCCACGTACACGGTGCCACCCGCCACGGTGAGCGAAGACCAAGTCATCCCCTCGAGCTGATATTTCCAGGCCTGCTCGCCTGTCTGCGCGTCGAGCGCATAGAGGTTCGAGTCCAGGCTGGTGACATACAGCAGGTTGCCGGCGATGATGGGAGAAGCCAGGACGTCATCGCCGGTGGTGAACTCCCACTTCTTCTGCCCGGTCTGGGCGTCGAGGGCGTAGACGTTGTTGTCGCGGCTACCAAAGTAGACGGTCCCGTTCGAGACGGCGGCCGAGGAGACTATGCCGTCCTGTGTCCTGAACTTCCACTTCTGCTGGCCGCTCTCAGCATCGACAGCGTAGAGGTTGTTGTCGTAGCTACCTACGTACACCACACCATCCACGACGGCGGGCGTCGCCCAGATGACGGCCCCTGTTTCGTAGCTCCACTTCTCGTCGCCGCTCTTGGCATCGACGGCGTGCAGGGCCTGGTCAGAACCTCCGAAGTAGACAACCCCATTGGTTATGGCGGCTGAGGAGTTCACTGCCAGCCCGGCGCCGACCTTCCATTTGAGGGTGCCGGCCTGAGCATCCACCGCGTAGAGGCTGCCGTCGCCGCTACCCGCGTAGACGATGCCATCGACGACCACCGGAGCGGTGACGAGGCCGTAGCCCGTCTTGTACTTCCACTTCTCGTTGCCCGTCTGCGCGTCCAACGCGTAGATCTGACCGTCGTCGGAGTCGATATAGACGACCCCGTCGACAACGGCCGGCGAAGCCCACACCGATCTACCAAGTTCATACTTCCACTTCTGGGCGCCCGATTGGGCGTCAACCGCGTACACATACTTGTCGGTTGCGCCGAAGTAGAGAACACCGTCGACGACCGCGGGAGACGACCAGGGGATGCCGTTCTCGTTATCCCCGGTGAGGAACGGCTGCGGCCAGGCCGGGGAAGGCTGAGCCGTAGGGCCGGCGCCGGCGTAGACGCCGGTGCGCGCCGGATCGTAACGGTACATCGCTGCGCCGCCGGCCACCGTACCGGTCGTACCCGTAGCGCTGCTCGCAGTGGTTGTGGTCTGCATGGTGGTGGTCGTCGACTGCACCGTCGAAGAAGTCGTCGTGGTCGTTGTGAACAACGAGCAGCCGGACACGGTCAGAGCCACCGCAGCTGCGGCCACCACCGACAGGGTGAGCAAGACGGGCTTTCTGGACTTCACGGCGGACCGGTACCTCCTCTTGTTGTGCAAGGAAGTATAACCGGTGCGCGGCTGCTACTTATCGACCGGCTCCAGGTAGAAGCGGACGTGCGAGATAAGGCCGTCGGCGTTCAACTCGTGGATGACGATGCCGGACATGTCTCCGGGGGAGCCGTCGGCTTGGGTACCTTCCCAGAGCCATTCCACCCAGGCGCTGTTCTCGTCGGTGTTCGAACGGATCACCGTTGCCCTGAAATCGTCCAGTCTGGCCATAATCGGCGCCCAGTTGCGCCAGATCTGATCTCGTCCCACGAAATTGCGCGACGGGTGCGCAGGATACTCGATGGCGACATCCGGGTCGAAGAGATCTACCAGCCCTTCGAGGTCGCGATCATTGATCGCCTGCTCGAGCCGGCCGACCATCTCCTTGGCAGCCGAACCTGTCTGTCCAGACATAGCCTGACTCCTTTCTGCCGCCGTGTCCCCCCGATCAACCGCACGGAACACGCGGATGCCCCCGGGGCAGGGGCAGCCGCGTCACAGTGTCCTTCTACCCCCTACTCGTCGTCATCGCCGCTCTTGGCCGACGCTTCGACCACCGGAGTCTTGGCCCTCTTGTCGCTCTCGGCGCTCTTGGCGCTCTTGGCCTTCTCCGGAGCCGGCTCGTCCTCCTTGACGGCGTCACGGAACTCGTCCGAGCCCTCCTTGAGGCCTTTCCTCAGGCCGACGATGGAACCGCCGAGCGAGCGGCCGAGACGCGGTAGCAACCTGCCTCCGAAGATGAGCAGGATGATCACGACGACTATGACGATCTCCCAGGGGCCTATCCAACTAGGCATACCGAACTCTCCTTGCTGATGAGGAAACCCTAGTACGTATTGTCGCACCTTTTGGCTCACTTGGTATCCCATGCTATGCGGGAAGAAAGAGTCCGACCGAGGGATGGCCCCACCAGTGGGGCGCCGGATGATGCCGGGAGCGGTCCGAATTGGCGGGAGCCGGCAGGATGCACGGCCGTTCTACGTCCGGAACGGCTGCTACCATGTCTCATATGCCGCCCTTTTCAGGATCCGACAGCCCGCATCACAAAGAGTTCGTCTGTGAAGCAATGATCCCCGTCGCCGGGACGTTCGACTCGAGCGCTATGGTGGCGGGCGAGCCGGGCCTGCCTGCGCGCTTCCAATGGCGAGGAAGCGAGTATGAAATCGCCCGGGTGCTCTCGGCGTGGAAGACAACGGGCCCTTGTACGCACGGCAGCGGTGAGCGGTACGTCCGCAGACACTGGTATCGCATCGAAACCACGGACGGCTCCACGATGGAACTCTACTTCGATCGTCGCCCGCGGGTCAGGCAGAAGCTGCAGAGATGGTGGGTGGCCACCCTCGTTCCGCCCGCCGGCGGTTCTCGCCCCAACGGCGCCGGGGAGGCTACGATCGGGTAGCGGCTTCTCGGCAGGTGTGGAAATTGCTGCGGGTCCCGCGGCCTCTTGCGTGATCCACGGCAGGCTGCCCGACGAGGATTTGAACCTCGACTAACTGATCCAGAGTCAGTCGTGCTGCCGTTACACCATCGGGCAACGCCGGTGCGCGTGCGGAGTGGCGCGCGGTCCGCACAGTGTACCACCAGGCCGCCCGCTTCGCTTGCGCCGCCCGAACGAGAAGCCCGTCCCCCTCACCCGTAGCAGCGCGGGCGGGGCACCCGTCCGTCCGCGGTGGCGCGGCGCTGCCGGCGTGCGCCCTACCCCTGCTTCTTGACGATTTTGGCCCAGGTGTCCTTGAGCGTCACCGTCCGGTTGAACACCGGCGCGCCGGGCTTGGAGTCCTCCGAGTCGGCGCAGAAGTAACCCAATCGCTCAAACTGGTAACGGGCACCCGGTTCGACGGCCGCGAGAGACGGTTCCAGCTTGCAGTCGGTGAGCACCTCGAGGGAGCCGGGGTTGAGTGTATCGACGAAGTCCACACCCTCCGGCACTCCATCGGGGTTTTCCACCGAGAACAGCGTGTCGTAGAGACGGACTTCGGCGCCCACGGCATGTGCGGCCGACACCCAGTGGATTGTACTCTTGACCTTGCGGCCGTCGGGGGCATCGCCGCCCCGGGTGGCCGGATCATACGTGGCATGTACCTCCAGCACTTCGCCGGTCTCCGGGTGCTTCACCACCCCAATACAGGTGATGAGATAGGCGGCGCGTAGGCGTACCTCCACGCCGGGGCTCAGACGGTGATATTTGGGCGGCGGCACTTCCCGGAAATCGTCGTGTTCGATATAGACGACCTTGGAGAACGGCACCCTGCGGGTGCCCGCGCTCGGATCCTCGGGGTTGTTGATGGCCTCGAACTCCTCCGTCTGCTCGTCGGGGTAGTTATCGATGACCACTTTGAGCGGCCGCAGCACCGCCATGGCCCGAGGGGCCCGTCTATTGAGGTCGTCGCGGACGAAGTGCTCAAGCAGCCCCAGTTCCACCATGTTCTCCCGCTTGGCCACCCCGATCCGGTCGCAGAAGGCGCGGATGGCCTCGGCCGGGTAACCGCGCCGACGCATCCCTGAGATGGTGGGCATTCGCGGGTCGTCCCAGCCGCGGACACGGCCCTCCTGTACCAGGCGGAGAAGGCGGCGCTTGCTCATGATGGTATACGTGACGTTCAGGCGGGCGAACTCGCGCTGGATGGGATGGACGCGGGGCAGGTCGAGGGCTTCGAGGAACCAGTCGTAGAGCGGCCGGTGCACCTCGAACTCGAGCGTGCAGATGCTGTGCGTGATGCCCTCGACGTAGTCGGACAGGCCGTGGGCGAAGTCGTACATGGGGTAGATGCACCAGGTGTTGCCGGTGTGGTGGTGCGGCGCATGACGGATGCGGTACATCACCGGGTCGCGCAGCCAGATGTTGGGCGAGCTCATGTCGATCTTGGCCCGCAACGTGCGGGCGCCGTCGGGGAACTCGCCGGCACGCATGGCCTCGAACAAGTCGAGATTCTCCTCGACGGAGCGGTGGCGGTAGAGGCTCTCGGTACCAGGAGTGTCCGGGGTGCCACGCATCGCGTCCACTTCCTCGGCGGTGTGATCGCAGACGAAGGCCTTGCCTTTGCGGACGAGCTCCAGGGCGTAGGCGTACAGGGGTTCGAAGTAGTCCGACGCGTAGAAGGGTTCGAGTTTCTGGCCCTCCGCCTCGTCCGGCATGACGGGGGGCAGATAGAAGTCCTTGCCGCCCGGTACTTTGTAGATGTCCGGCGTGGCCCCGACGGGTTTCAGGGCCAGCAGATGATCGGCCCAGCCGGCGATAAGCCATTTGACGTCGGCAGTGATCGAATCGACGTACTCCACGTCTTCCTTGGTGGGGTTGGTGTCGTCCATGCGCAGGTTGCAGCGCCCGCCGAACTGCCGGGCGATGCCGAAGTTCAGGCAGATTGACTTGGCGTGGCCGATGTGGAGGTAGCCGTTCGGCTCGGGTGGAAACCGGGTGACCACCTGGCGGACCCGTCCCGAAGCCAGGTCCTGTTGGACGATCGCGCGCAGGAAGTCGGTCTTCTCTTGGCCCTGCTGGTCCTGGGCTTGGAGCGACTCGTCGCGGGTGGCGCTGTCCTCTGGGCGTCTCTCGTCCGGCATGGTTCCTCTACCTCGTTTGACAGTGGATTCTGCGCATGAAGCGCGGCTCCCGACTCCGGCTCCCGGCCGGCGCCGCGGCGTCTCGGTCAGGATAGCGTGTTTGCAGGGCTATCGGCGGAGATGGTGGTAGAGTGACCGGGCAGGTTCCAGCGGGAGCCCAATATCACCAGTGAGGAGGATGATTGTAGTGGTCACACTGTCGTTGAAGGATGGCGGCGCGGTGCTGGGGAGCATCGGCGACGCCGACCTGCAGGTCCTGGTCGACCAGCTCGAGGAAGAGTCGGAGACCGACACCGACTACTACATCAACGGAATGACGGTGGACCTGCTGGAGCAGAACGGGGCAAGCCCCGAAATGGTCGCGATGTTGCGGGCGGCCGTCGGCGATTCCGAAGGCGTGGAGATCGTCTGGTCGGAAGCCTGACGCAGGGTGATGCTGCGGTTCCGGCCCGCCAGCGCAAGCCCAAGGTGACTAGAAGGAGGAAGACAATGAGTGCCGCATCCACCGGCTGGCGGATCAAAGGCGTCTACCATGAGACCTGCGCGTCCGAGGGCCACTGTCCCTACTATTTCGGGCGAGACAAGGAAGGCGGATGCCGGTATTTCATGGTGTTTCGGGTGAGCGAAGGCTTGGTGGACGGGGTCGATCTGGCCGGCATCACCGCGGTGTATATCGGTGATCTGCCCTATCCGACGTTCGCCGAGGTCACGGCCAAGGGATCGCACGGCGCCGCATATATCAGCGACACGGCCACACCCGAGCAGCGGACGGTGTTGGATACAGTCGCGGTCCAGGCTCTGGGCGGCGCGCTCATGAAGGACTTCTGGGGCGTGCACTATGCCCCCATCTCCGTGAAGGAGGGGGACGACTGGGTGGAGGTGACGATGCCCACCGGTGCGGCCCGCCTCGAGTTGACGAAGAGCAATGACGGTCAGCCTGTGCGCATTGAGAACGCGACGCTACCCTTCCTGTCCAACGTCAAGGCCGCTCACGCTCCCTTCTGGAGGTGGGCCGATCACGGCAGGCACTACGAGTACACGAACCGCTGCGGAACCTGGGCCGATTTCGTGATGGGAGCAGCTCCGGCCTAAGAGAACACGGAGGTCAGACTCTCAAGATCCTCGATATCGAGATTCTCGATGGTCATGCCCACCTTGAAGGCTTCCTCGAGCGACTGCGAACCCTGTGGCACCAGGCTGTCGTATGCGGCCTGCAGTTCGGTGTTCACAAACACACCCGGAGTGTCGTCGGTCACCGGATCGCTGACCCCGCAGGCATCGAGCAAGATCTTGACGCCGTCCATGTGCCGCACTTCCGACGAGGCGATATTGCTGAAGGCGTTGCTGCCCCACTCTGCGTAAAGGGCGCTGTACACGTCGCGGGCCAGTTTCTCTTCCTCGCGCAGGAAGACGAGGGCGTCCTTCTCATCCTGACTCAGCGCGATGCCCGACGGGGCGGTGAGCGTCGAGTGAGAACCAGCAGCCGCCGGGTCGCCGGTCGTTCCGGTGCGGGCCGACCGCTGGAGGGCTCCATTGCCCTGTCCTCGGGCGACCCCGACCGAGGGGGAGTCGTTCCACCAGGATCCCTGGGCAAGGACGACACCGGCGACGGCGAGTATGAGCACAACTGCGGTCACGATGATCGCTGTGGCTTTCCAGCGCTTCTTCATCTTGGGTGCCTTCTGCGATGCCGCGGGGCGGAGGGCTTAGGCCACTCGCCTCGCGTTCTCTCTTCGTGGTGAGAGTGTAGAGAGGGTAGATGAAGCTCGGCTGAGACATCCGAAAGCAGAGTGGCCGATCCCCCGTCCGGTGTCGGCAACTGAGCTACGCGGCCGTAGTGGCGAGCGGCGCCGGCAGGGTGAACGCCCGGGCCGCCGCCTCGGTGTCCATCTGGAACAGGACCGCGGGGGCCTCCTCTGCCCACTCGAGCTTGGCCGCCAACTCGGAGGCATTGCTCTCCTCCTCCACCTGCTCGGCGACGAACCACTGCAGCCACTGGGCGGTGGCGTGATCCCTGAGGTCGATGGCGAGATCCATCAGCCTGCCGATGCGGGTGGTCACCGTCTGCTCGTGCTCCAGCGTTGCCTTGAATATGTGGAGCGGAGACCCCCAATCGTTGTTGGGTCCCTCGATGCTCTTCAGGAGTACCCGGCCACCGCGGCCGTTCACGAAGTCGAACATGATCTGGGCGTGGCTCATCTCCTCCTTCACCTGGACCGCCATCCAGTTGGCGAAGCCTGCAAAGCCCTTGCTACGGAACCACGATTCCATCGAGTAGTAGATGTAGGCGCTGTAAAGCTCATAGTTGAGTTGATCGTTGATGGCGTCCTGCATCCTCTGGTCGAGCATGTCGGTGGTCCTTTCTCGTCGGTTCAGGAGGGAGGCCGCCGGAGGACGGTCCTTCCCGTTTCCGCTCGATGGTGGCTCCTATCATCGTGTACATCGGCCAGGTGGTGACTCCTACAGCGCCGGCCGGGCAGCGGCGGAGACGGCGGCCACATGCCGCCTGTCTCTGATGAAGAGGGCGCAGATCAGCGCCACGCCGGACATCCCCGCGGAGATCAGCAGCGCCAGGTCGTAGTTACCTGAGCGATCGAATAAGACGCCGCCCAGATAGGTCCACAACCCGCCTCCGAACATGTGCACCGTAGTGATGAATCCCGAGATGAAGCCGAGGTGGGTGATGCCGTAGAGATCGCCTACAAGGGTAGGGGTGAGGAGGGCCGTCACCAGCAACGTGAGGCCGAACCCCAGCGAGAACACCCAGAAAGAGAGGGTCCCCTTGGAGGTGAACAGCAACACGAAAAGGGCCAGCCGGAGGAGGAAGGTGACGGCGGTGGGGATCTTGTTGCCGATTGCGTCGACCACGGGTCCGGTCAACAGGACTCCGGCCATGCTGATCAGTCCGAGCCAGGCAAGCATGTCGGCTCCGACTCCCGAAGAGATACCGTAATCGGTCGCCATCGGGACGAGGTGGGTGATGACCAGGTAGTCCCCGCCGCCGCACACGAACATGATGATGGTGAACATCCACAGGCTACGTGTGCGGAGGGCTTGGCCAAGAGTGAGTCCAGGGGAGGTCGAAACCCCGACTCGTCTCCGGGCGCTGCGGCGGGCGGAGGTTTCGCTGTCAGCCGCACCGTAGGGCTCGAGACCGAAATGGGCGGGATCGCCCCGCACGACCCCGAAGGCGAGGGGTAGATTGAGCGCCACGGCTGAGCCCGCGATCCAAAGACTGGCCGTGCGCCACCCCGACCCGGTTATAACGTCGGAGAACACCGGTACCAGGAAGAACTGGCCCAGGCATCCGCCTGCCATAGCGAGACCCACCACGAGACCTCGCCTGCTCTGGAACCAATTGCCGATAAGGGTGCCGAAGATGGGGACGGTGATACCACCCAGTCCGGCTGCGCTGAGCAGACCGTAGTAGAGGAGGAACTCCGTGAGCGATTGCATAGAAGCCATGAGTGCGTAGCCGGCGGAGAAGAGGACGGTCGATACGGCGATAACCCACTTGGGTCCGTACCGGTCGTAGAGTCGACCGGAGACCAGGCTAGCGAGCGCGTACACGGCCAGGTTCGCAAAGACGGCGGCCGAGATCGCCCCTCGGCTCCACCCGAATTCCTCAGCCATCGGCTTGACCATGATGCCGATGGTGTTCCGCCCGCCGCTGTTCAAGAAGAGCACGGCGAAGGAGGCGGCGAGGACGTACCACCCGTAGAAGACCCGAGGAGAGCGGCTGGGATAGGTCATCGAGGCCGATTCTAGCGCAGGCCGGGCGGCAGCGAACGGCGCGCGTCCGGGGGTGAGGAGGCGGGTCGAACCAGAGGTGAGACGGGGAAGGCCAGGCTGGAGGCCTGGCCTTCCCGGGAACTCAGGTGATGGTCAGTGGCCGGCGCACCGGTCGGGGGGCGTCTTCGCCCGCCGATCAGCGTGCCTCGACGGCCCCCGTGGACTCAGACCTCTTCGAGCATCGTGGTGAAGAGGTCGTGATGCTCTTCCTCTTCCTCGAGGATCTCCTTGAACATGAAGGCCGTGGTGATGTCACCCTCCTCGGTGGCCAGCTTGATGATCTTGCGGTACATCTCTACCGCTTCGACCTCGGCCTTCGTATCGAGTTCCAGGAACTCCTTGAGGCTGTTTCCCACCAGGATGGGCGCCGGTTTGGTGGTCGGAGTGCCGCCGAGATACCAGAGGCGTTCGGCGATCTTCTCGGCGTGCTTCATCTCATCGATGGCTGTGGACTTGAATAGGTCCTGCACCGCAACCGCCTTCACTCCCATGACCTGCACGTGCTGCCACATGTACTGAACGCTCACCTGAATCTCACGGGCGATTGCGCCGTTCAGCAGGGCTTTGAGTTCGTCGCTGACTTTGGTGACAGGCTCGAGAGAAGTTGCCATATCCCACCTCTACATCATCATGGATCGAACACAGATCGCGCCAAATATTAGCATGGGGCTATTCCTTTCCCGGATGGTTGGCGCCCGGAACGTAGCCGCTGCTACTGACTTTTACCGCCGAGCGGCGCTATACCATGCATAGACTTCGTATACGAACTCTTATACGAAGCGCACAGGGCTCTGCAAGGCGGAGACCGTCGGCATTCCGGCTTCCTGAGTACAGGTGTCGGTATGCAGTAGGCGTCAACACAAGGAGGGGCGGTACATTTCACACGAGAACGTTGTCAGTCGTAGGCAGTTCCTCAAGATCGCAGGCGTGGCCGGGGCGGCCATCGGTGTCGCGGGCGGTCTCGGGAGCATTGTTGCGGCGTGCGGCAGCGAGGAGACGATCACGACCGTCAGTCCGGACACGACGGCCGCAGTGACCACTACCGCGGCGCCGACCCAGACGACCGCCGGTGCGGCTACGACCGTTTCTGCGGGCGTCGAGACCGGGCGCGACATCAAGGTAGGGGCCGTCGTTCCCAAGACGGGCCCTCTCGCTCCGTTCGCGGGGCCGTTCGACTGGGTCAACGAGCAGTGGGGCAAGGCCCTGGCGGGTGGCGTTATCGCGGGTGACGGCAAGAACCACGCGATCAAAGTCCTCACTCAGGACACGCAGTCCGACACCAACCGGTGCGCTCAGGTGACCGGCGACCTCATTCAGAACGACAAAGTGGACATCGTTTTCGCCGGCGGCGCTCCCGACACGATGAACCCGGCAGGTGATGTATGCGAGGCGATGGGCACTCCAGGCCTGATGATCCAAGGCCCCTGGCAGGCGTTCTTCTTCGGCCGGCAGAAAGACCCGGCGAATCCGGTGCCCTTGCAGTGGACCTACGCGCTCTGCGTTGGTATCGAGGCGATGGCGGCGGTGTTCGCGGACATGTGGGACTCCATCCCTACCAACAAGAAGGCCGGGCTTATCTACAGCAACAGCACCGACGGGCAGGCTTGGTCGGACGAAAAGACGGGTGGCCCCTTCTACTTCAAGCAGGCCGGGTACGACTACACGATGCCGGGCCTCTACCAGCCCGGATCCGAGGACTATACGCAGCAAGTGAGTGAGTTCAAGAAGTTCGGTGCCGAGATCTGCTCTGGGGCCATGGCTCCGGGCGACTTCACCAACTTCTGGAAGCAGGCCATCCAGCAGGGCTTCCACCCGAAGATCTGCACGGTTGGCCAGGCTCTGAACTTCGCCGAGACGGCCAACGCGATCGGCCCGACGGTGGTCGGTCTCACCACCGAGATCAGCTGGCATCCGGACTATCCGTATAAAGACTCGCTCACCGGGCGTGACTGCAAGCAGTTCGCCGATGACTACGAGGCCGGAACCGGCACCCAGTGGTCGGCGGAACTCATCGTCTATTCGCTCATGGAGTGGTTCGTGGCCGGACTCAAGGCCTGCAGCAACATCGACGACAAGGCCGCTCTCATGAAGTCCGTCGTCGACGCCAAGGTCGAGACCATCTACGGTCCGGTGGACTTCTCCATCCCGGTCGACCCGGCCGCCGCGGCCGACGTCACCCACCCGGTGCCCAACTGCCTGCGCATGCCCACGGCTGCCGGGCAATGGCTCAAAGGCACTACCTGGCCCTACGAGAAGTTCCTGGTTTCGAACAAGTTCGTGTCGGGTGCTGTGATCACCCAGCAAGTTCAGGAGATCCAGTACTCGTAGGCCCTTCGTCGGGGCCCGACGAGTCGGGGCCGCGGCGAGACGACCATCCCCCCGGCGTCTCCCGCGGCCCCCTCGGGTGACGTGGCGGTCCTGTCCGGGAACGTCACCTCCTCGATTGGCTCCTGACGTCGTCCCTGTTGTGCAAGTCCTCACAGGAGTCCGGGCCCGTGTCACTTCAGGGCTCTCGCTCAAACCCGGGCGCAGACGGCGCGGTACAATTCCCACCGGTTACTGCATGCACCGCCGGGGTGAATGGCGCCCGCAGTTGGGCGTACCTGGATGTGACCGGCAAGACAGTATGGAAGAGCGACGAGGAGTAGGTATGCACGTTCTCATGATCAACGGCAGTCCTCACGAGAAGGGATGCACCTATACCGCCCTGTCTGAGGTGGCGGAGCAATTGGAGGCGCAGGGAATAGCCAGCGAGATAGTCCACATGGGCCGCAAGCCGATCAGGGGATGCACCGGCTGCTATCGCTGCAACGATACCGGCTACTGCGTGTTCAAGGGCGATCCGGTCAACGCGTTCATCGACCTGCTCAAGGCGGCGGACGGGCTCGTCGTGGGCTCACCCGTCTACTACGCCGGACCAAACGGCGCTCTCTGCGCGCTGCTCGACCGGATGTTCTTCGGCAAGAGCGCCGCCTACGCCTACAAGCCGGCCGCTGCGGTGTTTAGCTGTCGCCGGGGCGGCGCCACTGCCGCCTTCGACCGGTTGAACAAGTACTTCACCATTTCGAGCATGCCGGTGGTGCCCTCGCAGTATTGGAACGCCGTCCACGGGACCACCCCTGACGAGGTGCGGCAGGACCTCGAGGGCCTGCAGGTCATGAGGACCCTCGGGCAGAACATGGCCTGGCTGCTCAAGTGCATAGACGCGGCAAAGGGCACGGTGCCGTATCCCGAACCCGAGCCGAGGGTGAAGACCAACTTCATCCGCTAGTTGCGTGGCGCGTTCGCGACCCACAGGGTGATCGCGGCTTCCTAACGCCCTCGGTCGACCGAGGCTGGTGCCGCCGGATGCCTGCGGCCTCGCCGGTGTTCTAGGATCGCCCGCGGCTCCGAGGTTTACGAAGGAGCGTCACCTGGTCGGGGCGGACCGCCCGGGACACGCCGTCCTGAGTGAGATGGAGGCTGACGAGTCCGGCTGTGCTGACCGTGGCGTACCGGTAGATGAAGTGGCCGCGCTGGCCTTCGACCCTGACCTTGGTGCCCGGCTCGTAAGGGTCCTCAGTGCGCTTGCCGGGGCCCGTGGTGGTGGGGCCGAGGGTGAGTTGCTCGAACTCGAGCGGGGTGCTTTGCGCGGGGCCCTCTTCGGGCCGTCTTGTATCATCAGTCATAACGACCACCTTAGCGCACGACGCGGACATACATCGAACGGCCCGATACCCATCGCGCGAACGCGGGACATTACTGAGGAAACATGGAAGAGAGAACCTCCCCGAGCAGCCCGTCCGTCCCGGAATTCCCCACTCGGATGACAGCGGTCCAGACACCCATCATCCCCACGGTGGCCGCCCTGATCCGCGGTAACCCGGGAACCATCTCCCTGGGCCAGGGGGTGGTCCACTACGGCCCGCCTCAGGAGGCGATAGACGAGATCGATACTTTTCTGGCCGATCCCGAGAACCACAAGTACAGACCGGTTCACGGCATCCCTCCCCTGCTGGACGCCCTCGCGGCCAAGCTTCGGGCGGAGAACGCCATCGAGACGGGACCCGACAACGCCGTTGTGGTGACGGCTGGGGCCAATATGGCCTTCAACAACGCTCTTCTCGCCATCACCGCGCCGGGGGACGAGATCATCCTGCAGATCCCCTACTACTTCAATCATGAGATGGCCATCGCCATGGCCGGCTGTCGCGCGGTGGCTGTGGACACGGATGCACACTACCAACTCCGTCCTCTGGCGATCCGGAGGGCCATCACCTCACGCACGCGCGGGGTGGTCACCATCTCTCCCAACAATCCGTCCGGAGCGGTTTACGGTGAAGCCGCGCTCCGCGAGGTGAACGACATCTGTCGCGAGCATGGGCTGTACCACATCAGCGATGAGGCCTACGAGTATTTCACCTACGGGGACGCCCGCCATTTCTCGCCGGGATCTGTGGAAGGAGGCGAAGGCCACACCATCTCTCTCTTCTCGCTGTCGAAGGCTTACGGCTTCGCCAGTTGGCGGATCGGCTACATGGTGATCCCGGCCCACCTTTTCGAGCCGGTGCAGAAGATCCAGGACACGATCCTCATCTGCCCGCCAGTGGTCTCGCAGTACGCGGCTGTCGGCGCCCTCGCTGTGGGTCGGGAGTACTGCCGCTCGAAGTCGGCGTCCATCGCTGCGGTTCGAGAATATGTGCTCGAAGAGCTGGACACCATCCGCGACATCTGTGAGGTCCCGACGGCGGATGGCGCCTTCTACGTCCTTCTCCGGCTGAAGACGACCATGGATCCGATGGAGTTGGTAGTGCGGCTTGTGCGGGAGTTCGGCGTGGCGGTGATCCCGGGCACCACCTTCGGCCTGGAGGCCGGGTGCTATCTACGCGTGTCCTACGGCGCGCTGACGGAGGAGACCGCCGGCGAAGGCATCCGGCGGCTGGCCAGGGGGCTGCGTACGATCGTGGGGGAAGTCTCTCCCTGATTCTCTGCCCGGCGGGGCGCCGGCTGCTGCCCTGGTCACTGCCCGCCGGGCATCGCCTGGGCTGCCGCCGGCAGCATCGCGGCGTGTCGACGCTCCTGGCGTATCTCTCGCGCGGAGAGGACGGCGAAGGCCAGCACTATCAACCCCATGCCTGCTCCTTCCGCCGGACCGGGTCGCTCGCCCAACCAGATCCACGCGCACACGATACGCTCTCCAGGAGAGCGGGGCGCCTGCCCGGCCGCTTCTGAGGGACACGTTCGTTCCCCTCCAGCCGATACGTTCGCAGGGGCGAGCGGCCGACACTTGACGTGATAGACGCGTCCCCGACGGCGCCCGGGGATCTGGGCAGGCTGAATCGGCAGCCCACGGCTGCTAGAGAGGCCCCCCTCCGGCGCTGAAGCAGACGGTACGACGACAATGGCACCGAAGAGGCGCGGCTGGACTCCGTTCCGAGAAGAAAATCGGATTCGGTCCCGCGCTACATGAGCGAGAAGACCGGCGGGTCTTCGTCATCCTGGTAGCAGGCGATGGAACCGTCCTGGGAGACCTTGATCCCCATCCCCAGCGACGCGAGGACCCGGGCGGCGGCAAGGCGGCCGCCGCCCGTGCTCCCTCCTGGGATCTTGATGATGGCGCCCACCGCCAATACTTTCCCCAGGTAGTCGACGACGACGGCGCCGTCGATGGACAAGAGCTCCAGACGAAGGCGCCGATCGATCTGCGCGAACGAGCGTCCGCCGATGAGCAGATCGAGGGTCCTGGCCTTGACCGAACCCCGCTTGCCGACCCGGTCGCCGGGCATCACCACCTCCCGGAACCCGGCAACTCGGTCTTTCTTCACAACCCCGATGCAGGCCCCGCGAAGGGCGAAAGAGGCGTCCAGGCAGCTCTCGTAGACGGCCCGGCGCACGGCGAGGGAGTGGGGGACCGGCATGCGGGTCACATACGGTCTGTGCGTCAGGAAATGCCAGCGGCCGTGTCGTTTGGCGAAGAGGAGCTGGCTGTTCTTGAAGACCAGGATGTCCCCCTTGGGAGTGAGGGCAAGTGCGACCCTTCCATCCACCGCCCACGCCGCCAGGGCCGCCTGGGAGTAGGGCGCGAACGGAGGCCCTTCAGCCGGCAGCACGAGGCTTTCATGTCCTACTACCCGGCCCGCTGCATCGACCCGGACCATGGTGTCCACGCCGTTGCTGAGCACTGCGCTGAACTCCAGCGAGAGCAGCTCGTTGAGCGTAAGCCGCCCCCCGTGGGCCTGGGGATCGAAACCGATGGCCGCCGTGACAACCTGTCCCTCATACGGCTGCTCGGCCCAACTTTCCAGCCAATCGTCCGCAGTGAGCATGGCGCCGCGCATCTCGCCTTCGGCGATGGAGCGGGCGAGCACCTTCTTCTGTAGTGTCCGCAGTACATCCGGCTCGTAGGGGGTGGATAGAGCAGGTTCTATCTCCCGCAAGACATCGACGAAGGATATGATGATCTGTCGCGCGGTCGGGCCGAACGCCTCGCCTCGATGGAGGATCAGCCTGTAGGGGTCGCGGGTGTCGACCTTGAAAGCGATGGAACGGGCGTCGGGCCTGGCCACCCTCAATTCGTGGGGGGTCGAGCGGGCGATACCGACCAGCCGGGCCCCGGAGATCAAGGGGACGAGGTACTCCTCGGCTATGCGCCGGAGCCGCTCTTGTTCCATCTTGTGTCAAAGTGACCGGTCAAGCGCCGTTCCTATCCGGAACAGCGTTGCCACCCGGCCGCGCCGGTTAGAAACCACGCTCGTTCCATCCTCCTATTCTAGCTGCTGGAGCGATCTCTTCGGCAGGCCCCTGTCGCGGGCGGCCGTGGCGGCGCGGGCGGGATGGCGGCGCGTGCGGGATGGCGGCGCCCCGGCCGCCGCCCGATTGCTCCTGTTACCATTTCCCCATGAACGATTCGCCTCTTTCTGAAGGCCCTCTTCACTACAGGGCCAAGCATCCCTCGGGCACGACCTGCGAGCCGACACTCGCCGCCGCTCTTGCCGAGATCGCAGACAACGGCCGGATCGCCTGCGCAGCTGCTCTCGAGCTGGCAGAGAGGCTGGGAGTGTCCCCGGCCGAGGTGGGGAGGGCTGCCGACCTGCTCGAATACCGAATCGTCAGATGCCAGCTCGGCCTGTTCGGGTACGAGCCTGAGAAACGGGTCGTCAGGCCTGCCGAGCAGGTGTCCGACGGACTGCGCGAGCGTTTGGCGCATGCCGCTCCTGGTGGCAGAATCGACTGCGCTTCCCTCTGGGAGATCGCCGACACGATGGGGCTGGACAAGATGACGGTCTCAGCCGCGTGCGAGCGGCTCGGGCTCAAGATCACCCGCTGCCGGATCGGGGCTTTCTAGGCCGCCGTCGGCCTATCCCGGCGGCGAGCTCGGGTATCGACGTTTAGTCCCGTGGCTCCGAGGCGACACTAAGGCCGTTCGCTTCACTCGAAGATCGGCAGGAAGCCGTGGCCAAGAGCGGCGACGGCTGCCCATGTTTCTCAAGGAGTTCTTGCGCAGGCTGTCGGCCACCGACTGCGTTCATCATGTGGATGAAGCCCAGTACCGCCACACAGTTCCTCCCGGCGAGCGGCACCGCCGATCCTGGGTACGTCAGCGCCATGCAGTCCTGGATGAACACCTACTTGTTCGAGTTGGACACGTCGGCGCTGTCGATCGATGATCCGGCCCTCGCTACCCCGGAACAACTGGCTGCGGGCGAGGCCGAGGTGCAGGAGGTGCAGAAGGCGGTGGCCGAACTCCAAACCATCCAGCCGCCGGCTTCGCTCCAGGAACTACTTTGCTGCGGTCAAGACTGGGAACCGGGAGGAGGTCGAGGAAGTGTTGCCGAGGTTTGCCGCCGCACAGGCCCGCATGCAGTCCGTCACGAACATCCTGGCGCCGAACGTGGGCGTGGAGTCACCGTGAGACGGTGGCGGTCGCACGAAGCCGATTGTTTGCCGCCGCCCGTGCGCGCCCGCACATCTGAGGCGTAAATAGTAGTATTATGCTAATCTTTACACGATACTGTCCAGCATTGACGGACGGTAGTTTGTACACTGGGATCGAGGATCTGGACGAGCGGGAACAGCCCCCCGCGATAGCTGATGGGTTTCGAGGAGGTGTGCATGATGAACGATGAAGCGTCGGCCGACAGGTCCCTTGATTGTGTCGGTCTCTTCTGCCCCGAGCCGCTCTTCCAGACGCGGGAAGCCATGGACGAACTGGATGTCGGCGAGGTACTCGAGGTGTTCGCTGACGACCCCGCCGCCGAGGAGGACCTCACCCGCTTCGCCAAGCGGGCCGGTCACGAGGTGATCCTGATCGAAGAGATGGACGACCACAAGCGGTTCTTGATACGCAAGGGCCGGTAAGCGAGGCGGACATGAAAGATGAGAACAGCATCCTCTACGTGCAGACCACGAATCTTCCCGAGCGGCAGTACTCTCCTCTCGTGCTCGCTCAGTCGGCGTTGGCGATGGATCTCAAGCCCACCATCTACTACTTGGGCATGGGGCTGACGATCCTCCGGCCCGGCGAAGCCGAGAAGATCCAGGTGGGCTCTTTCCCGAGCGTCAAAGACATGCTGGACAAGACCTTGGCCATGGGGATCCCCATCTTGGTGTGCGAAGCATCAAAGCAGATGCTCGGCTGGGAGAGCGTGGATCTCATCGAGGGCGTCAAGATCGTGGGGGCAGCCACGTTGAACGACCTTGCTCTCGACGCCGGCGCCACCATGTGGTTCTAGGCGGTCCACCGATGAACGTCACACCGGATAACGAGGTCTACCTCGACTACCAATCGGCGAAGCCGGTCGATCCCGAGGTCGTCCAGGCCATGCTCCCCTATTTCACCGAACGTTTCGGGAACCCGGCTTCGTTACACGCGGTCGGCGACCGGGCCACCGAGGTGCTCGAGGCAAGCCGGGCCGACGTGGCCCGATTTCTGGGCGCGGCACCTGAGGAGGTCATCTTCACGTCGGGAGCCACGGAGTCGAACAACCTGGCCCTCATCGGCTATGCCACCCGGAACAGACGGTCCGGCAATCACATCGTCATCTCCGAGGTCGAGCACATTTCGCTGCACAACCTCGGCAAGTATCTGGAGAAGGAAGGCTTCCGGGTCACCAAGGTGCCGCCCGACCAGTTCGGCCGCATCAACCCCGACAAGCTCCGCTCCCGGATCGCGGACGACACCATCCTGGTGTCTGTGGGTTGGGCAAACAACGAGATTGGGACGGTACAGCCGATACCCGCCATCGCCGAGATGCTGAAAGGAACCGGCGTCGCTCTACACGTGGACGCCGTGGCGGCTGAGGGGCAGTTGCCCATGGACATGTCGGCGGTTCCTATCGATCTTCTTACCCTGTCCAGCAACGACATATACGGCCCCCCGGGGCTGGGGGCTCTGTACATCCGTGACCGGGTCCGGCTGGCCCCGGTCCTCATCGGCGGAGGGCAGGAGCGCGGCCTGCGCTCGGGCACCGAGAACCTGCCGGCCATCGTGGGTATGGCCGCGGCCGCCCGCATCGCCGGGGAGCGGCTGGCCACCGAGCCGGCACGTCTCGCCGTGCTGCGTGACCGGCTGATCAAGGAGGTGCTCTCGACTATCCCCGACTCGCACCTCAATGGACATCCGACGGAACGGCTTCCCAACAACGCCCATTTCCGCTTCGAAGGGATCGAGGGCGAATCGCTGGTCCTGTCCCTCAGGGACGAGGGGATAGCCGCCTCCACTGGCTCGGCCTGTTCCTCCAAGACCCTGGAACCCTCCCATACGCTCATCTCCTGCGGCCTGCTACACGAAGAAGCCCACGGGTCCCTGGAGTTCACGTTCGGTCGGTTCAGCCAGGATTCGGACGTGGACCGCGTCCTGATGGTTCTTCCGCACGTCGTGACCCGCCTCCGCAAGATATCTCCGCTCTACAAGAAATCCTGAGAAAGACATCATTCGAAGACTGCCTGAGAGGTGCCTGATGAAATCGACGCAATACTCCGAGAAGACCCTCGATCACTTTCGCAACCCGCGGAACGTCGGGACCCTCGAGGGCGACGACGTGGCCGTCGGCCGGGTGGGCAACCCCGTGTGCGGTGACCTCATGGAGATGTACGTACGGGTGAAGGACGACCGCATCGACGACATCAAGTTCCAGACCTTCGGTTGTGGCTCGGCCGTCGCCACCTCGAGCATGATCACCGAACTCGTCATGGGGAAGACGCTCGACGAGGCGATCGAGGTCACCAGAGCCGACGTGGCCGACGCCCTCGACGGTCTGCCACCGGTCAAGATGCACTGCTCCAACCTGGCCGCCGACGCCCTGCACGACGCCATCAGGAACTGGCGTTCGGGCAAGCGTCTCGCTCCCCTCAGCGCTGACGAGATCGCCGCGGCGGGAGCGGGTTGTGGCACCCGCGAGGTCACCGTGATCGAGGGTATCGCTCAATACACGGGCAAGGGCGTCTACGCGGCGGTCGACGATCCATCGGTGCTGGCCGACAAGCGGGTGCTCGTCGTGGACAAAGGGGTGGCGTCGGCGCGGCTCGCCCTGGAG
>CAZWAR010000043.1:16121-22398 GCA_964631965.1 uncultured Gaiellales bacterium | reverse complement strand
GCGGCTCCTTAGCCGGTGGGGGCGGCCCGAACGGGCCGCCCCCACCTCATGTTCAGGTCTTGTCCGGTCAGCTGACTACCGCGTCTCAGCTCGCGTAAACGATGGGCTCGAAAGGCTTCTGGATCGGCATGTTGGGATCCTGGCCGTAACAGATGTACATGTCGTACGGGAACCTCGGATCCTTCGATTTGCCCCATTGGCCACCGGCGATCTTGATCTTGAACACGTTCAGAACCGGGTGTTCGGGAGCCGATACCTCGGTGGTGAAGTCGACCAGACCGTTGATGCCGCTGAACTTGGTCGTCTTGATCGCCTCGAGATAGAGTTCTTTGTTCTCGATGTCGGAGACCCGCTTGAGCACGTCGACGGCCCACTCGTATTTGCCCAGCTGGCCCAGAGGCTGGGTCCACTGGTTGCCAGTGTCGGTCGTGAACTGGTCGGCATATTCCTGGCATGTCTGCCCGGTGAGGTAGCTCTTATAGGGGAACTGCGGATGCCAGACCATGTGGTCCGAGGTGCCGATACCGATATCGCCCACGGCCTCGACCGTCTGGCTGAAGAGAAGCGCCTTGCTCATGCTGAGGATCTTCGGCTGGTAGCCCTGCTGGGCGCACTGCTTCCAGAAGTTGGTGAAGTCAGGCGGGGTCTGCAGACCGGAGCAGATCTCGGCGCCGGACTTCTTGAACTCCGCGATCTGGGAGCTGAAGTCCTCCGAGGGCGGCTGATACATCTCGGGCTGGGCGACTACCGTGTAGCCTCCGGCCTCGAGCCGGGGACCGAGACCCGTTTGGTTGTTCGACCAGGCCAGACCGTCGGCGTCGTTCGGGAAGAGCAGCGCCACCTTCCCGTTGGTCTGCAGCTGGTCCCACATGCCCAGACGGCACTCGGCGGCGTCTTCGACACCGAAGTGATACATGTAGGTCCACTTGAACGGCTTGTCCGGAGTGGCTCCGCGGCCCAGGTAGAAGGGCTGCCAGGGCACGAAGTTGGCCAAGAACGGCACCCCGTTGGCCTCACACTGGTCGGCGGCCGGGTTCACCGTGTCAGGGCTGGACGAAGCCACCATCATGTCGACCTTCTCGTTGAAGAGCAGGTCCTGGGTGACTTCGCTGGCCCGGTTGGGGCTGGACTGCGTATCGAGCTGGATGATGGTGAGTGGGTGTTTCTTGCCGTCGCCGCAGACTACCCCGCCGCTGATGGCCTTCTGCACGTAGCTGACGATCCACTTGTCCGGGCCCCCGAAGGAGGCCAGGGCCCCAGTGATCGGAGAGACGGCGCCGATCTTGATCTCGCGGCCCATCTCGGCGCCGGCGGATGCGGCCGTCGTAGTGGTGGCGGCGGCGCCGGTCGTGGTCGTACCGGCCGCAGCGGTGGTCGAGGTGGCCGGAGCGGCCGTTGTGGTCGTTTCTTCCGAGCCGCAGGCTGCGAGGATCCCGCCCAGGCCGCCTGCCGCGCCGATGGTCGCGCCGGTTATCCCGGCTAACTTCAGGAACTGGCGGCGGCTTACCGTCCGCGCCTCGTCGTGACTCTTTTCTGCTTCAGACATACTCCCGTAACCTTTCTGAATCGAACTACTGTGGCCGTGTATGTATGGGTTTATTGGGACCGTAGTCGTGTATGGGCGATCGGCTAGGAAGCGTAGTCGATCGGTTGCATCTTGGCCGGAGTCGGGATGTTCTCGTCATTCGAGTAGCACAGGACGATGTCGTACGGCCAAGGACCGCCATCGGTCTTGATCCACTGGCCGGCGGCGATACGGATCTTGAACACGTTCAGAACCGGATGCCACGTACCCATCTCGACCGGCAGCGTGAAATCGATGAGACCGTTGACCGTGTTGAGCTTGGTGGCCTGCACGACCGCGGGGAACTGCTCTTTGTCATCGATGTTGGTCATGCGCTTGTACACATCGATGGCCCATTCATATTTGCCGTACTGGCCTATGGGTTCGGTCCAGCCGTTACCCGTATCGCCCGTGTACTGATCGGCGAGTTCCTGACAGGTCTGTCCGGTCAGTGAACTCGTGTACGGGAAGGTGGGATGCCACACGACTTCGTCGGTGAGACCGATACCGGAATCCCCCAGAGCGATGAGGGTCTCGTGGAACAGGAGGGCTTTGCCCATCCACATGATCTTGGGCTGGTACCCCTGCTGGAGCGCCTGTTTCCAGAAGTTCGTAAACAGAGGCGGCGTCTCGATGCCGGTGCATATCTCGCAGCCGTTCTTCTTGAACTCGGTGATCTGGGCGGTGAAGTCCTCCGCCGTCGCGTCGTGCAGACCGGGCTGCACCACCGTGTATCCGGCCTTCTTGAGCGTTACCTGCAGACCGGTCTTGTCGCTCGCCCAGGCCACGCCGTCGGCATCGTTCGGGAAGAGGAGCCCGGCGGTCTTGTTCGTCTGGATCTGCTCCCACATCCCGATACGCATGGCAGCAGCGTCTTCGAGACCGAAGTGGAACATGTAGGTCCACTTGAACGGCTTGTCCGGAGTGGCTCCGCGGCCCAGGTAGAAGGGCTGCCAGGGCACGAAGTTGGCCAGGAACGGGACCCCGTTGGCTTCGCACTGGTCGGCGGCCGGGTTGACGTTATCCGGGCTCGAAGAGGCGAGGATCATGTCGACGCCCGTGTTCAGGATCAGGTCGCCGGCCACCTGAGAGGACCGCTGCGCGCTCGACTGCGAGTCCTCCATGATGAAGTTGAAGGTGTGCAGCTTGCCGTCACCGCAGACCACCCCGTCTGTGATGGCCTTGCTGACAGCCGAGACTATCCACTCGTCCGGTTTGGCGAACGAGGATATGGCCCCAGTCTTGGGATAGATCACTCCGATCTTTATCTCCCGTCCCGTCTCCACGCCGGCCGCAGTCGTCGTGGTCGCGGCGGGAGCGGTGGTCTCCGTGCTCCCCGCGGCCGCAGTGGTGGCGGTGGTTGACGGAGCGGCCGTCGTGGTGCTCGTCTCCTCAGAGCCGCAGGCAGCGATCATCCCGCCCAGGCCCCCCAGCACGCTGATGGATGCACCGGCTACGCCGGCCACTTTCAGGAATTCGCGCCGGCTGACCGCGCGCTCGACGATCCCGTCCTTGCTCTGCTCGTCGCTCATCTGAGAAACCTCTTTCGTTGCATGACCCAAACCTGTCCGTACATTTCGCCCGCCAATTTTATGTGCGCCGCGTTGTCACCTCCACTTTGAAATTAGAACTGAAACGCTGTTCCAATAATCTCGAAACTTCGCAGTCAATCCCCGATGCTCACCGCTTGCGGCTCGCCTGCGAGATAAAGGGCCGCGGTGCGGGTCAATTCCGCCACGACGGTCTCGTCGGGAAAGGCGCCGGCCAGTTCGCCCGCCTCGCCGTAGGTGATTCGTTCACGTAGAGCAGCCATCAGCATGGAATAGACCCACCGGGCTGCCAATTCGGGATCGGGATGCGCGATCTGCGCCCTATGTCTCAGAAGGATCTCCACCACTTTCTCCCGCCGCTCGGCGTTCGCCCGCTCACCGCGCGCCCGCAATCCCGGATCGAAAACAGCCTGCACGACGAAGGCCTGGAAGAGTCGAGGGTCGGAGAGGATGTGCTCGGAGAGAACCCGCACGATGCGAACGACCGCTTCTCCCAGCGTCTCGTCCTTCGGGTGCTCACCGCTGAATGCAGCGAAAATGGCGTTCTGGACCCGAGCATGATATCTGACCTGAACGGCCTCGAGCAGACCCAACTTGTTGTTGAAGCGGGAGTAGATGCTGCCCACCGACGATCCGGAGCGATGAACTACCTCCGCAATCGTCATGTTGTCGAAGCCGCGCTCCCGGATGAGGGACTCGGCCGCGTCCAGGATGCGCTCCAGCGACTCGTGGCTGCGTCGCTGTCTAGGCGGTTTGAAGGCCAAGTGTGGCCTACTCACAGATCCCCCCGATCCCTGCCGTAATAGAACGCGGTTCCATTAAAGCACTCACAACGCTGCGGTTCAAGCCGGGAGCGGGAAGCGGTCTCGTCCGGGGTTTCACGGTATAATTCGGTAGCCCTTTTCTACGGACGCCTTGTCCGAAGGCGGACGCTCTCACGAAGACGCAAGAAGGAGTGCCCTGTTCCATGCCCCCTGGCCTCACAGCCACCGGAGCCACGGCCGGCGGTCTCGCAAGCGGCGCGGCCTCGGTCGACGCTGCCTTCGACGCTGCCCAGAAGATCCGCAACGTGGCGATCATCGCCCACATCGATCACGGCAAGACCACCCTGATCGACGCCATCTTCCGGGCCGCCCGGATATTCAGGGAGAACCAGCGAGTCGAGGCACGGGTCATGGACTCGAACGATCTGGAGCGGGAACGAGGCATCACCATCCGCTCGAAGCACTGCACGGTCGAGTGGGGCGGCTACCTCATCAACATCGTGGACACTCCGGGGCATGCCGATTTCTCGGGCGAGGTGGAGCGTGTGCTCTCCATGGTGGATTCCGTGCTGCTCCTCGTGGACGCCAACGAGGGGCCGATGCCCCAGACCCGCTACGTCCTGATGCGGGCGCTCCGCTTGGGGTTGCGGCCCATTGTGGTGGTGAACAAGGTCGACCGCCCCAACGCCGACCCCCATGGAGCTCTCGACAAGACCTTCGACCTTTTCCTCGAACTGGGCGCCACGGATGAGCAGGCCGACTTCCCCGTGGTCTACGGATCGGCACTCGAAGGCTGGATCGTGCGCGATCCTGACACACAGGCGCACGAAGGCATGGAGGCCCTCTTCGAGACCATCATCGCCGAGGTACCGCCGCCCAGGGTCAGGTTGGACGCCCCCTTCCGCATGCAGGTCTCCACGCTCGCCTGGAGCGACTATCTGGGCCGCATCGGCTGCGGCCGGGTGCTGGAAGGCACCCATCGGCGAGGGGAAGAGTTCGTCCGCACGTCTACAGTCCGGCGAAGCCCAGGCCGCACAACGGACGGCGCGAACGCCGATATCGCGTGCGTTGGCGCCGGACGCTCCGCTCCCGCCTGCTCCGGCCCCCATTACTCTGGCTCGGCAGCTGCAGACTGGACGGTCAGCGACACCGAGACGGCCCGGAGCGCCCATCTGTGGGTCACGCGGGGCCTGGAGCGGGAAGAGGTGGACGAGATACAGGCCGGCGACATCGTGTGGATCAACGGCCCGGTCGACATCATGATCGGTGACACGCTGTCGGCGCCCGAGTTGGAGCGCCCTGCGCTACCGCCTCTCGAGATCGAGGAGCCCACGGTCTCGATGTTCTTCCTCGTGAACGGCGGTCCGTTCGCGGGACGCGAGGGCAACGCCGTGACCCTGCGCCAGATCAAGGACCGCCTGGAGAGGGAGTTGCGCGTGAACGTCGCCCTCCGGGTGGAGGACCTGGGCCGACCCGACGGGGTGAAGGTATCCGGCCGGGGTGAGCTGCACCTGGGCATCCTCATCGAGGAGATGCGGCGCGAAGGCATGGAGCTGTGCGTGTCGCGCCCGGAGGTCATCACCCACACCGATGAGCACGGCCGTCTGCTCGAGCCGATGGAGCAACTCACCGTCGACGTACCCAACGAGTATCAGGGCATCGTGATCGAGAAGCTCGCACAACGCAAGGGTGAGATCACAGCCATGCACGACGCCGGCACCGGCGTTATCCGCTTGGAATTCACCATCCCCACCCGGGGGCTCATCGGCTACCGCAGCGACTTCCTCACCGAGACCCGGGGGCTGGGCATCATGGCCTCCCGCTTCAGCGGATACGAGCCCTGGCGGGGCGAAGTGGCCCATCGGGACCGCGGCTCCTTGGTGAGCATGGAGACGGGACCGGCCACAGCCTATTCCCTGGAGAACCTGCAACAGCGCGGCACCCTCTTCGTCTCGCCCATGAATTCCGTATACGCGGGGATGATCGTCGGCGAGCACTCCCGCTCGGGCGACCTGGCGTGCAACCCGACCAAATCCAAGAAGCTGGGCAACTACCGGGCCGAAACCAAAGAAGTGGATGTGGGCCTCAAGGTGCCCCGGCTCATGACACTGGATCAGGCCCTGGAATGGATCGCGGCCGACGAGTTGGTGGAGGTCACGCCCAAGTCGGTGCGGGTGAGAAAGGCCATCCTCGATACCGAGGAACTTCCTGCCGCTGTCCAGGTTTTGCCAGAGTCTTGGGCAATTGGCCTCAGAGTAGATTTGGAGACACCCATATGAAGACCTGTCCGAGTTGCCAAAAAACCTTTCCAGACGACAATGAGGTCTGCCCCAACGACGGCTCCGTGCTTGTCGAGTTCCGGGACGAGCGGGATTGCCCTTACTGTGCCGAAAAGATTC
>CAZWAR010000043.1:0-16111 GCA_964631965.1 uncultured Gaiellales bacterium | reverse complement strand
CAAGAAGGCCAACCGCAACTAGATCCAGCCGGGGCGACCTCGACCCCGGTGAGCCGGCTGCGGTCCGGCTGCCGGTCTTCCGGGTGACGCCGACAGCGGCCACGCGGCATCGCCGGCCGAGGCGCTACCTCGGGGCACCCTCTCTTGCGTCTACGATCCGCTGCTTGGCCGAGAGTGGCCCCTCCGGCGCTCCGTCCGCTGCTTCCAAGCGGATCTCGAGCCCCGCAGCCTGCACGTGTGGCAGCGCGCGGATACGATCCTCGACCTGAGCGAGAGTATCCGGCGCCTGCCCGCTTACTTCCACTGCGACGACCAGCCGGTCGCCGGCGTCCCCTCGCTCCAGCACGGCCTCGAAGCCCATCACGGCATCCGCTGCATAGACCGCTTCATCGAGATCGGAGACGGTCAGCGTTCCACCCCCCTCCAGCCGAATCCGCTCAGCCATCCGTCCGACCACTGTATCGATGGAACGGAGGACGCTGCCGCATCGGCAGGGACGATCGCTCATGCGCACCAGGTCGCCGGTGCGAAGACGGATGAGAGGCATGCCCCGTCGGGTGAGTGTGGTCACGACCAGTTCGCCGGCGGAGCCGTCCGGGAGGCTCCGGCCGGTCTCGGGGTCTATCACCTCGAACAAGAGATCCGCCTCCCGCACGTGGAGCCCGGCGTGGGCGCGGCACTGGACCGCGCCGCCCAGACCGATCTCCGTGGACCCGTAGTGCTCGAAAACCCCGCAGCCCCACGCCTCCTCTATCGCAGCGCGCATGGCCGGTGTGACGTGGTCGCCGGAGAGCAGTACGTTCTTCACCCGGTCCCAGCCGATGCGCCTGCCCGGCTCCGAACGAGCCAAGCGCACCACCTGGCCGGGTACCCCCACGAGGGCGTCCGCTCCGAAGTCGTCGATGCAGGCGGCCACTGCCGCGCAGTCGTCCACAAAGCCGTAGGAGGAGACCTCGATGCCGTCGCGCCCCAGACCCTCGGCGAGCAGGGCCCCCACGCTCCCCGGGGTCTTCCCGGGCATGAGCACCAGCAGTCTCTCGCCGGGCCCGACCACGGGCCTCATCCCGTGGCGGAAGTGGTCGGCGGTCAGCTCGAGGTCCTCTTCGGTGAACCACAACCGCTTGGGCACCCCGGTGCTCCCCGACGTTGGCAGAGTGGTAACCCGAGCGATGTCGCCGAGAGAGACGCAGATCAGCTCTTGCCCGTGCTCCCGAAGGACGGCGCTCTCGAGGAGCGGGAGGGACTCGAGGTCGCCCAGGCCGGCGGGCCCGGCGGCCGGGATATCCTGATAGAACTCGCGATAGAACGGGCTGTGACCACGCACCCAGCCGACGACCTCCCGGAGACGCTCCCCCTGCCACTGTTCGACCGCCTCTCGGCTCATGTGCTCGACTCCCACTCGGCGAGCGGTCCACTCCTCGAGAGGGCTGATGGGCACCGGACCCTGCAGACCGGCAGAGGCGGATGGGCCGGCCGAATCTGAGAACCGCTTCGTCATCCCGAGCTCCGTCATCGAGGATACAGCCGCTCGCCGGAAGCGCTGGTGAGGTTCCACAAGCAGAAGGGGACAAGACCGCTCGGCGCCCGCTCTCCCGGCTCGGTCACCACCTGGACGCAACAACGCTCCACCCGCTCCATGTCGATGCTCCAGGCGTCCTGGAACAGCATGCCCGAGATGGAGAGTATGCGCTCAGCGTCGGCCAGGAAGCGGGAGAGGCCGTCCTCCCGGGTGCCCCACCCCGCAGAGGTGTCCTCGTCCCCCACCCGCTTCCCCCGGCCCCACTGACGGGACGTGGCCGCGACCGCTCGGCGGGGGACCTCTTCAGCGGTGAGGCGGACGGACGGCTCCGAGCCGCAACAGCAGGGGGACGTGCGCAGCGGCTCGAGCACTCCTTCGTTTCGAACCCAATACCGCGCTCGGAACGAGCAGCGGACGTGCTCGCAGCAGCTTGGGGAAAAGTGCTCAACCCGAACGGCCCCGCCGGTCTGCGCCTCCAGCATCCGAAGGACCTCGGGCAGCGTCAGGTGGCGAGAGCCGACCGGGCCTTTGCCGGGGTAGCGCCCGAAGTAGCTGATAGGCTGCATGTGCAGGCCGCGCACGACGCCCGGCCAGGAGGCGGCGAAGCGCACGAGGTCTCCCAATTCCCTGTCGTTCAGGCCGGGCATCACTGTCGGGACGAGGACCACAGCCAGCCCGGCTTCGGCGCACCGGTCCACCGCCCGCAGCTTCTCCGCCAGCAGCGGCCGTCCCCGCAGCACCCGGTAGGTTTCGTCGGACAGCCCGTCGAACTGGAGGAACACCGAAGAGAGTCCGGCCGCCCGCAGGGCCTCGGCGTAGCCGTCCTCGGCTCCAAGGCGAAGGCCATTGGTGTTCAACTGGACGAAGCTGAAGCCGGCGCTGCAGGCCGAGGCGACAATGTCGGGCAGGTCCTCACGGGTGGTGGGCTCGCCGCCCGAGAGCTGGATGTTCACCTCGCCCTCGGTCGAGAAGAGACGCAGGAACCGTGCAGCCAACTCGGCTTGCGAGGGGTCGCCGTTCCTCCTCCCCACCGGCGACTCGGCGAAACACACAGGGCAACCCAGGTCGCAGCCCCTAGTCACCTCCACGACGGCCGTGCAGGTATGCCGGGCCGCGGGAATCGGATCGTCGCCGCACCAGGAAGCGAACGAGGGCTCACCGGCCCAAACCACGGTGCTCCATGGACCGTGGGCCTCGCAGCTCGCCTCGAGCACCACCTCGTCACCTCGAGCCACCAAGCTTCCCGGGACTTCGGCGAAACACTCCGGGCAGAGGCTGCGGGTGGAGCGAAGGACTTCAGTCATGACCGACCTCCGGAGAGGGCCGGTGAGCGGAGGGCAGAGATTCGGCGACGAGCAGATAGTAGCCGGGGCGAGCGGCGGCCATCGCGGCTCCCCAGGAAGCCGGGTCTTGGCGGTCCCCGGCGACGGATTCCCGGGTGGGGCTCGCGCCGTCGCGACCGCCGTCCTCGCCGCTGCATCCCGCTCTGTCGGCGGCGGTGGCGTCCCCGATGCCCACACTCGATCCGGTGCCGATCGCGCCCTCGCAACTGCCCGCAGCGCAGTTCACCGCCGCCTGCCAGAACGCGGCCGCCGACCCGTAGGTCATGATGAGCGAGGCCATCAGTACCTTCAAGGTTTCCGACCGATCCTTCCAGAGCCGCGTCCCGAAACCGGCCCTCCGGAAAACGGCAAGGGTTTCGTCTTTGCCCCGCGCGCCAATCAGACAGGCGGCGCCGGCCGCGCGGGACGCGGGCAACGGCTCCCCCGGTTCTCGCAGGTACATGTCGCTCACGGCAAGGAGTCCGCCGGGGCGCAGCACCCGCCGCACCTCTTTGAGGATAGCCCCGGGGTCGGCGAACGCCGAGAGGAAGCATTCCGCGAACACGAGGTCGAACCGGGCGTCCGGGAAAGGGATGGCATCCGCCCGGCCCAGTACCCAGTGCACGGTTTCGTCCGAGTGCCGGGCCTCGGCGAGGAACTCCGGTGAAGCGTCGAGCCCCACGACGTCCGCGCCGAACGCCCGGGACAGGTAGCAGGCGGTCGAGCCCACTCCACAGCCCAGGTCGAGAACCCGTTCCCCGGCCTCGAGGGCGCAGGCGGCGGCCAGCTCGTGAGTGAGTTCCATACCTCCCGGCCGGAACTCGCACCCGGCCGCCTGGCGGAACGAGGTCTGTTCGTATAGTGACGTGTCCACGGCCTCCACCGGTCTATCTCCGGCCCTTGCTCTCACTCGGCCACTAGATTCTACAGAGCCGAGACTCGAAACGCCGTCCCGGGACGCGGCAACCCGTGCCCGTCCCCGCCCAGGCGCCCGGTGCGGCGCTTGCGGCGGCAAGACCGGAAGATATACTCTTCACCGTTGCATCCACTCACACAGTTGACCAGAGTGGGACCTAACGCACGAGCGGCGGACAACCGGGGGGACGCCGCGCTCGCGAGAAAGGCAGAGATATGAAGCTGGAACGGCGGTGCCTGATCATCAACGGCGTCGAGAGATTCATCACCTGCGACCCCGACAAGGACAACCTGGCCGAATGCCTCAGGCGGCTGGGCCTCACCGGGGTCAAGGTGGGTTGCGGCACCGGGGTGTGCGGCGCCTGTTCCATCATCCTCAATGGGGAAGTGGTGCGCTCCTGCACCAAGAAGATGAAGCGGGTGCCCGAGTACTCCGAGATCACCACCATCGAAGGCATCGGCACCCCTCAGCATCTCCATCCCCTCCAGCAGGCCTGGATCACCTACGGCGGGGCCCAGTGCGGCTTCTGCTCCCCGGGCTTCATCGTCTCCGCCTATGGTCTCTTGCAGGAGAACCTCAACCCCAGCCGCGAAGCTGTGCGGCAGTGGTTCAAGGACCACCACAACATCTGCCGCTGCACCGGCTACAAGCCCCTGGTCGACTGCGTGATGGCCGCCGCCGAGGTCATGCGCGGTGAGAAGACCATGGCCGACATCACCTACGACTTCGAGGGGGAGACCGAGATCTACGGCTCTCGCCACCCCCGCCCCACCGCTCTGGCCAAGGTCTGCGGTCTGGCCGACTACGGTGACGACGTGGCCCTGCAGATGCCGCCCGGCACCGCCCACCTGGCGATCGTGCTGGCCGAAGCCCACCACGCCAACATCATCAGCATCGACACCTCCGAAGCGGAGAAGATGCCGGGCGTCATCGGCGTCATCACCGGCAAGGACGTCAAAGGTTCGAACAGCCTGCCCATGATGGGCGTCAACCCGCGGCAGCGGGGCGACCACCTGCGGCAGTTCCCGGTGATCGCCGACAAGAAGATCTACCGGCGTGGAGACGTGGTGGCGGTCGTGGCCGCCGATACCCGGGACAACGCCCGTGCAGCTGCCAAGAAGGTGAAGCAGAACCTCGAGGTGCTCCCGGCCTACCTCACCTACCCGGAAGCGGTTGTGCCCGGCGCCATCGACATCCACCCGGGCATCCCCAACTTCTACATGGAGCAGCCGGTCTTCAAGGGGGAAGACACTGCGCAGATATTCGAGGATGCGCCTGTCACCGTTGAGGGCAGCTTCCACTCCCAGCACGAGCCGCACCTCACCATCGAGCCCGACACCCTGCAGGGCTACTGGGGCACCGATGGCTTGCTGACGCTGCAATGCAAGTCTCACAACTTTGGGGAAGCGCGCGAGTTCATGTCGGCCGCCTGCGGCATCTCTCACGACCAGATCCGCATGATGATGAACACGTCGGGCGCCGCTTTCGGCTATTCCGTCTGCCCCAACGTGATCGCTCTCGTGGTCACCGCGGTGCAGAACTTCAACATCCCCTGCTCGCTCACCCTGAGCTATGACGAGTTCAACCACACCACCGGCAAACGCATGGCCACCTGGGCCAACGGCCGTCTGGCCTGCGACGAGGAGGGCAAGATCATCGCCGCCGAGTACGACGTGGCCTCAGACCACGGCGCCTACGGCTTCGTCCCCACCTTCCTCAACCTGACCTCGCTCGGCTTCCACGGCTACAACATCCCCAACTTCAAGGCCCTGGGCCGGGGTGGTACCTCCAACCACAACTTCAACACGTCGTACCGCGGGTTCGGCATGCCGCAGATCTCCACCACCACCGAGGCGCTCATGGACATGGCGGCGGAGAAGGCGGGCATCGATCCCTGGGAGTTCCGCTACAAGAACGCCGCCCGCCCGGGCGACCTCACCATCAACAGCCGGCCCTATCACGAATACGTGTATCCGAAGCTCCTGGAGATGGCGAAGCCCACCTACGACAAGTACAAGGCCGAGGCCGAAGCGGCACAGGCCGAGGGACGGCACGTGGGCGTGGGGATGAGCTTGGGCGGTTTCGTCGTTACCATCGGCAAGTTCGATCAGGCCGAGGTGGCGCTGGAACTCAACCCGGACGGCGGAGTCACCCACTACAACACCTGGGAGGATCTGGGCCAAGGCGGCGACATCGGCACGCTCACCCACACGGTGAAGGCGCTCGAACCCCTGGGCCTCAAGCCTGACCAGGTCAAGCTGGTCATGAACGACTCGAAGATCTGCCCGGACACCGGGCTGGCCGCCGCCAGCCGTTCGCACTACGTGGCTGGTCTCGCCACTATCGATGCGGCGGGCAAGCTCATGGACGCGATGCGGAAAGAGGATGGCACCTGGCGCACCCACGCCGAAATGGTGGCCGCGGGCATCCCCACCAAGTACGTCGGCCACCACGACCAGTTCAATATGGGCCTCGACCCCGGCCTGGACCTGAATACCGGTGAGGGTCAGCGGGTGCCGGCGTTCATGTACGGGGTGAACGTGGCCTTGGTGGAAGTGGACGTCGAGACCGGCAAGACCCAGGTCCTGCGCTTCACCTGGGTGGGTGACGTCGGCGTGGTGGGTAACATGCTCTCGGTGGAGGGCCAGGGCTACGGCGGCCTGTCGCACTCCATCGGCTTTGCCTTGAGCGAGAACTACGACGCAGAGGACAAGCACGGCAACATGATCGGCTGCGGCATACCCCAGATCGACGCCATCCCCGACGATATGAACCTGATCTTCCTCGAGACCCCCCGGGCACTCGGTCCCCACGGTTCCTGCGGATGCTCGGAGGTGTTCCAGAGCACCAACCACATGGCCGTCATCAACGGGATCGTCAATGCCTGCGGCGTGCGGGTGTACGACCTCCCGGCGACCCCCGACAAGGTCAAAGCCGGTTGGGAGGCCCTGCAGCGCGGCGAGGATCTGACCCCGCCCAAGTACTGGCTGGGATCGGACTTCGAGGAAGAGCTGGAGTGGATCAAAGCCAACCCGGTGTAGAGCGATCGCGGAGCCTCTCGGTGGGCGGAACCAGCAGGGACGACTGCCGCAGGCATGGAGGATGTGCGCACTGACTAGGACCACGGGAAAGGCCGGCTCCCCGTGAGAGGAGAGGAACTCACCGCGTTCACCGAGCGGTGCATCCGCGGGGAGCCGGCCTCCTGCTCCACCGCCTGCCCGTTCCACCTCGACATCCGCAGCTTCCTCGACAAGGCCGCGCGGGGCAGGTGGAACCCCGCCTACAAGCAGTTCCGCGACGCCGCCGTCTTCCCGGTGATCGTCGCCGAGTTGTGCGAGGCCCCGTGCCGGGAGCGCTGCCAGCGAGCGACCCTGGGCGACGAAGCCATCGCCGTCAACGAGATCGAACGGGCCGTCCTTCGGAACGTGCGCGAGCAGAAACCGGAGCGCTACGTCATCCCGCCCAAGGAGCAGCGGGTGGCCGTGGTGGGAGCCGGGGTGTCCGGCCTGGCGTGTGCCCTGATCCTCGCCCACTCGCGCTACCGGGTGAGCGTCTTCGAGAAAGGCGACGGCTGGGGTGGCTGCCTGCGCGGCGATGCCCGTTTCCCTGCGTTCGACGAAGACATCGCCCGCCAGTTCTCGGGTCTCGAGACGGACTTCCGCTTCGGGGAGGAGGTCGTTGAACTGGGCGCCCTCCTCGAGGACGACGCGTCGCGGCAGGAGCCCGCACAAGTGGCGGGCGACGCGCCCCGCTTCGACGCCGTCTACGTCGCGTCCGGCGCAGGAGGCGACACCTTCGGCCTGCTCGACACCTGGGACTGCGCCGTCTACACCACCAGGGAACCGCGGGTGTTCCTCGGCGGGATGGCCGCGGGCGCCCCGCTCGTCGAGTCCATCGCCCAAGGTGCCGCGGCGGCCAAGGTCATCCAGGGCTACCTGCAGACCGGCGCCGTCAAACGGACGCCGGAGGACTACGCCAAGGAGTCGTGCGCCCACTACCTCTCCCACGAGGGAGCCGAGCGGCGCCCCCTGGTGAAGGCCGCGGACGCCGCCGGCTACACCGCCGACGAAGCCCGGGAAGAGGCCGGGCGCTGCCTGCAGTGCGACTGCGACGCCTGCCTGGCGGGCTGCGAGATGCTCCGCCACTATGGCAAGGCGCCCAAGAAGCTGACCATCGACACCTTCAACGACCTCGGCCAGAGCGCATTCGCATCCCGCATGCTCACGCGGGAGACCTACTCCTGCAACCTATGCGGCCATTGCGCGGCGGTCTGCCCGGAAGACGTGGAGGTAGGCGGCCTGTTGCGCGCCTCCCGCGTCGCCCGCATGGCAGCCGGGGCCGCCCCTGCGGCGTTCCACGACTTCTGGCTGCGCGAGATGGAGTTCGCCGTCACCGAGGGCGCCTTCGCCTCTCCGGCCCCCGGCCGCGGCACCTGTGAGTACGCCTTCTACCCCGGCTGCCAACTCGGCGCTGGCAACCCGGAGCACGTGCATCGTACCTATGAGGTTCTCGCCGGACGGTACGACCTGGGGATCATGCTCGGTTGCTGCGGCGCGCCCGCCTATTGGGCCGGCCAGGACGCGCGCTTCGAATCCCATGTGGCGGAGATGAGGCAGACGTGGGAGAGCCTCGGCAGACCCACGCTGATGTTCGCCTGCGCCACCTGCTCGCTGATGTTCGGTTCGTTCCTGCCGGAGATCCCGCGGATGTCGGTGTACGAGGCGCTGGCGGAGGCGACCCGCCCGCGTGGCGCCGGCGAGGCCGCGGGTGCGACGGGCGTGGGCAACGAGGCGACCCCAGCCGGCGAGGCCGCAGGCGCGAGGGGCGACAGGACCCGAGCCGGCGGCGAATCGCCCGGGGGGACAACCGCGTCGGGCAACGCCGCAGAGTTGCCGGGCAACTCAGCAGCGTCAGG
The DNA here is from genome assembly GCA_964631965.1 of uncultured Gaiellales bacterium. Taxonomy (GTDB): domain Bacteria; phylum Actinomycetota; class Thermoleophilia; order RBG-16-64-13; family RBG-16-64-13; genus CAIQPS01. The sequence goes on along the minus strand of CAZWAR010000043.1, from coordinate 7,439 downwards.
AGGCGATACCGCTGAGCCGAGCCCCGGGACGCCCGAGACTAGTGGTGGCCCCGCCGCGCCCGCATCGGGTGGCAACCCCACCGCACCGGCCGCGGCCCCCTTTGCCGAGATGGCCGTCTTCGACCCCTGTGCGGCTCGGGACGATACCGGCATGGAGGACTCCGTGCGGCAACTGGCGCGTGCGGCCGGAGTCACTCTCCACGAACTGAAGGAAAAGAACCGTTGCTGTGGCCACGGAGGCTTCATCCGGGTGGCCAACCCCAGCCTGTACGAGGAGATCGCGCAGCACCGCGCCGACGCCGACGACCGCCCCTACCTCGTCTACTGCGCCAACTGCCGGGAGGTCTTCGCCTGGCGGAGCAAGAAATGCGCCCATGTCCTCGACGTCGCCCTGGGCCTCCCTGTCGATCTGTCGGTCCCCACGCTCGACGAAAAACGGGCGAACAGCCTGCAGGCCAAGGCAGAGATGATGAGACTCCTCCAGGGCGCCGACTTCGAGCCGGAGCGCCACGGCTGGGACGAGGTCACGTTGGTGATTTCGCCCCAGTTGCGGGAGCAGATGGAGGAGAAGCTCATCTCCTCGGCCGAGCTGAAGGAAGCCGTGTGGAAGGCCGAGACCGGAGGGGACTTCTTCTACGATCCCGCCGACGGGAGTCGCGTGGCCAACCTGGTGAAGCCGGTCTTCACTTACTGGGTGCAATACCGGGAGACGGAGCCCCACACTTACGAGGTGGTGGCTGCGTACTCGCACCGGATGCGAGTGGAGCGGAAGACGTAGAGAATTGCCGAGCATGCTCGGCCGGCGATAGGGGGAGGGCCACCCCGGAGGGTGGCCCTCGACACAGCGTAAGGTCGAGTCCGCGGCCCTGTCAGTCGACCCCAAACCCCAGTTTCGTAGCCGTCCCCTCGTGCAGGCTCTTTCTCTCGTGCTCGGTCATCGGCTGGTCGGCCAGGAAGGCCATGCACTCGTTCATGTCCTCGAACGGGTAGTCGGTGCCGATGGTCATGTGATCGGCCCCCAGCGCGTTCTTGGTGCAGAGGAAGGCGTCGGCCGAGTAGTTGCCGCTGGTGGATACCACCATGTTGTTGCGGAGATAGGCGCTGGGCATCTGCTGGAGGGTGGGCGCCTTCGGATCGGGACGGACGTGGCCCTGCAGGAAGGGCCGGTCGACCCGGTTCATCATGAAGGGGAAGCCCTCGCCGTAATGTCCCAGTATGATGCGCAGCCGTGGGAAGGTGTCGAACACACCGCTGATGATCATCCGCATCATGACCATGGAAGCTTCCGCCCCGAAGCCGAACGCCGCTCCCGCGAGTCCCCAGCCGTAGGTGCGAAGCTCGGAAACGGCCGGGATGACCGGATGGAGGTAGATCGGCACGTCCAGCTCCTCACACTTGGCGAGCAGCGGCCAGTAGCGCTTCTCGTCGAGGAACGAGTCGCCGAAGTTGGAGAGGGTGTTCCAGCCCCGGAAACCGAACTCCTTCACCACCCGCTCCAGCTCCTCCACGGCCGAGTCCACATCCCTGGGCGCCAGGGAGGCGAAGCCCAGCAGCCGGTCGGGATAGCGGTCGATGGCTGCGGCCAGCGCGTCGTTGGTGTACCGGGCGAGAGGAGTCCCGATAGCCGGGTCGATGGCCTCGACCCCTACCACCGCCTGCGAGAGGACAGCCACGTCGATGCCGGCGGCGTCGAGGGCGGCGATCCTCCCCGGTCCCAGGTCGAGGAGCCTTTCCGACAGCCCCAGCGGCATGGAGGTGCCCTCGAAGAAGTGCAGGAACAGCTTCCCATTCTCGGGGTCCTTTTCCAGCCGGGGGTACCCTTCGTTCTTGAGCAGGGCCGCCGCCCAGGCCTCGGTCGCGAAGTGGTTCTCGGTATCGATGATCATGAACAGGCTCCTCTCATGCGGCCGTGTGACAAATGTTCGTGGCTCTCGAGGTCAGAAGATCGGTTCGGGGCGCTGCTGCACCACGTACGGATCGGTGATGACCGGCAGCGTCAGGTGCGACGGACGCAGCCGGTCGTGGTAGACCGAGTTCCAGGCGGGATCGGGACCGGGAACCGGGTCGGTATGGTTGTCGAGCTCGTAGAAGGCCCAGTAAATGAGCGCATGCATGCCGGGCGACCCGGGGCCGACGACCACCTTGAACGGCTTGGCCTTGATCTTGGAGAAGCCGCGCAGCATGCCGGCGGAGTGCAGCATGATGCCGGCGCCTGCCAGCACCGCGAGCACCGGAACGTCGATGTTCTCCAGGTAGTTGACGGCGCTCCGCTCCTGGTAGTAGGGACCGTCCAGATGGCTGTCCTCAGTGCCACCGGCGAGCGACACGCTTCTCCGCCTGCAGAAAGGACGATCTCAGAAACTCGCATCTTGCACCAGGCGGTTGGTATGGCGTCCGCTGTAGACGCAGCTCACAGCGGCTTCCGCACAGACTAGACCGGGGGCTACGAGGCTGTCAACATGAGCAGCGCCGCGGTGAACGTCCAGCCGCGCCTTTGTCCGCTCGTCCCCTACTTCTCTTCGAGCGTCTGCTCCACCTCGAGCATCCGGCCGCGCACCAGCTCCTCGGTGAGGAGAGGCTGGCGGCAGATCGGGCAGGCAGGGACCTCCACCGGGAAAGCGTGGCCCTGGTAGGCCACCTGCACCTTGGTCATCACCAGCTCCATCCCGTGCTTGGCGCAGACGATCGGGCTCGCGGGCGGCGCCGGGCAGCCGGAGGTCCCGGGCTCGCGCGGCGCCGAGTCGCCCGGCGGACGGGCGGGGTCAGGCGCCATCGGTCTTCCTCTCCGCAACCGGGTCGTCCACTATCTGCATCCGATGCGAATAGGCGTTGCAGACCACGAACTCGTCCTCCTCGACGAAATACTCCACCCAGTAGGTGACCAAAGCGGGCCGGTGGTGGGCGATGAACCGCCCGGTTGATGGCAGCGATAGCTTGTCGCCGCTCGTCTCCGCGTGGTGAATCACCTGCTGAACGTCCTCCACGAGGATCCGGTCCCTCTCCATACGGGTGGCCAGCTCGGCTGGGATGCGGACCTTGACCCCGAGGTGATCGGGCAAAGCGGGCATCTCCTCCCCCCACAGTTCCGAGAGCATGCGGGCGGCCAAGCGGCGCCGGTTCTCCCTCCGTTCTGAGAGCGTAGGGCCGGGCCGGGCTTCCCCAGGCTCGTATGCGCCGAAGATCAGGTCGAGCACATGGTACGCCGGCTTGCCCCTGTCCGCGAACAGATCGCGGCAGTTGGAGCAGTAGGTGAGGTAGTCGAGCTCGCTCTCCGCGATGCGTGCCTCGACGACCTTACCGGAGACCTCGCCGTTGACGAGACTCATCAGGCCTCCGTAGCTGCAGCATTTTGTCAACCCGCGGTTGTAGCGCAACTCCTCCACCTGGTAGCCGAGCTTGCCGGCGAGGCGCCGGACGCTGTCCTGGATGGCTCTCGCCGAGCGGGCCGTACAGGAATCGTGGACGGCCAGCTTTCGCCCGCAGCCGGGCTGCGCGCCGGCCTCACCGGTCTCGGCGCCCGCCATGATCGTGGCCCTGTCGGCACTGTCCTCCTTCCGGACCGGCAGCCCCACTTCGTCCAGCACCTCCCACAGCGACACGGCCGGCACGTCCGGCAGCCCAGAGGCGAACATGAGCGAGCAGGTGGGGCAGGCAAGGATCACCCGCGGGCGGCCCAGGGCCTCCCACTGCTCGGTGAGCACCCCGCCGCGCTCCTCATACAGTGCCTGCCGTCCCGACCAGGCCGCCGGCGCCCCGCAACAGCCGAGCATCAGTCCCACCCCACCGGGCAGCCTGGCCGCCAGGTGTCGATACACCCGCTCCACGTTGTCCGGCTCCGAAGCCGTCAACTGGCACCCAGGAAAGAAGACATACTCGCTTGACTCGTGACCGGGTTGATTCCGGACGACGAGGCTGGACTGGTCGTCGCTCGCCTCCATGTCCCGCAGCGCGAACTCGTGGATGGCGGGCGGCATGAATTCCCTACCCCACATGATCTTTCGCGCCTCGCCGTTGACCACGGCCATGTCGAGGCCCGTGGGGCAGACGGCGCCACACAGTCCGCAGAGGCTGCAGGCGTTGATGAACTTGGTGTGGGTGCGGTAGCTCTTGCCCGGCAAGCTGGTGATGTTCTTCGTGACTTTGCGGATACAGGCGCCCGGATACTCTCTGAAGTGCTCCAGGTACTCGCAGGCCTTGACACATTCCAGGCACTGGCACTGGAGGCACCGTGCCGCCTCAGCAGCCGCCTCGTCCGCCGAGTAACCGATCCCCGACCCCGCGACAACCACAGGGGGCGTGGCCTCCACCCCTTCCAGGCTCGTGAAGAGACGAGTCTCGTACGGCCCCTCCCGATCACGATACGCGGCGAGAGACTCTCCCTTCAGGAACCGCTCGATGGATACGGCAGCCCGCAGACCATCGGTGATCGAACAGACCGGCGAGTAGCCGCCGCTCTGATCTCCCACCCTGCGGTCGCCCTCAGCCCGTTTCTCGGTCCCGCCCTCCAGTAGGCCACGCAGACTGCCTCCGGCGAACACACCTTCGCGGAACGCGCTCAGCGTGACCGGATCGATGTCCGAGGCAAGCACCCTGGCAAGCTCTTCGTCGCGGCCCTGCGTGCCGTCAGCAATCCCCGCCCGACCGGTCGCCACGAACACCGCCTCGAACTGCTGCAGCAGGTCGTCGAGCTTGACGTCCGTGCCGACCAGGGTCTTGAACACCACCTCCACCCCGTACCGCCCGAGTCGCTCGACCTCCTCGTCGATCACTTCTGAAGGCAGTTGCTCTGCGGGTAGTCGGCGCAGAGCGCCCCCCGCCTGCCCGGTGGCTTCGATGACCTTCACCGCGTAGCCCCTTCTTGCCAGCTCCAACGCAGCGGTCATCCCACTCAGACCGGCTCCCACGATCGCGATCCGCTCGCTTCTGGCGAGGCCCGCTCGACGCGGGGCATCCGCGCCGAACCCGGCCTGCTCGGCGCAACTCCTCTCCAGCAACCCGATTTCGATGGCCCCTCCGGCCTCCTCCCGCTTGCACACCGGCCGGCAGGGTTGGTCGCAGATGCGGGCCAAGATCCCCGGGAACGGCACCTTTTTCCGATAGATGGCGGCGCCCGCCGCGAAATCGCCGCGGGCGACCGCAGCGAGCATCGCTCGGACATCCACGTGAAGCGGACACGCAGCCTGGCACCACGGAGCGTCATCCTGGATGCACAGCTCCTCCAGACTCTGGATCTCCCTGGGGTCCATCAACCTCCGGTTCGGCCTCCCCGGCTCGCGCGCGGCGGCGCTGCGCCACGCGCGCCGGCGCCCCCTTCTTCCCGGCGCGCGCTCACGCCTGTCCGGCCTCTTTCATCGCCGCCAGCACCTTCTCGGGCCTGGCGGGGAGGTGCTTCACCCGCGCCCCGCAGGCGTGATAGATGGCGTTGATGATGGCCGCATGCGGCGCGTAGAGCGGCAGCTCTCCGCAGCCCCCGGCCCCGAACGGGCCGGTCGCGCGCGGCGTCTCGATGAAGTCGAGCACCAGCGCATCCGGGGCGTCCTTGATGTAGGGGATACCGGCCCCGACCATGGTGGTGTGCTTCTTCAGGTCGTCGAAGTCCTCCGACAGCGCCAAGCCGATGCCCTGCACCAGTCCCCCGTACATCTGCCCTTCCACGGCTTGCCGGTTGGCGATCACACCGATATCGGCGTTCAGCCTCATCTGCTGCACGGTGGTCCTGCCGGTGGCTGTCTCCACCTCTACCTCGGCCATGAACACCCCGTACTGCATGGTCGGTACCGGGCCGTGAGGAGCGAACTGAAAAGTGGCCTCGTCGGGGGCGCCGCACAGGTGGGCGGCCGAAAAATGACCGTTGTATTTGGTGGCGATGCCTTCGGCCACCATCTCGTCGTGGGTGCGGTAGGTGCCATCGTCCTTTTTCATCGCAGCGAGCAACTGACTGCACGAGTCGACGATGGCGTTCCCCACCATGAACTGGGAGCGGCTCCCGGCGGCGGCGCCGCTGTCGGGGCACTTGGCCGTGTCGTTCATATAGAGGTGGATCTGCTCGGGGGCGAGGCCCAGGGGCCGCAAAGCCTCGTGTGTCGTGGAGAGGGTGCCGATGTCGCCACCCTGGCCCGGGTCTTCCCAGGTGTTGTAGATGGTGACGGAGCCGTCCGGGTTGAGCTCGATGTCGGAGTCGGCCAAGTCGGCGGTGTCGTTGCCCACATTGTAGATGCCCACCGCCAGACCCACGCCCCGCTTCCTCTCAGGCGTCGATAGCTTCTTGCAGCGCTCCTTGGCCTCCTCGTAGGCGGGCTTGATCATCTCCATGAGCTGCGGCAGCGGATAGACGTCGGTCACCTCGCCGGTGCCCAGGGTATCGCCATCACGAAGGACGTTGCGGTTCATGAGGTCCCAGGTGTCGAAGCCCATCTTCTGGGCGAGCTCGTCCATGATGAGGTTCGTGGAGAAGGCGCCCTGAGGACCGCCGTAGGCGCGGAAGGCCGACACCCAGGTGTGGTTGGTGAACGTGGTGCGGCCGTGGCCCCGCAGCGCCGGCACGAAGAAACCGCCGCCGGTGTAGCGGCAGGCCTTGCCGAGCAGCTCGTCGGCGAACTCGGAGTAGGCCCCGTGGTCCATGATGAGGTCGAAATCCATGCCCACGAGCTTCCCGTCCTCGTCGGCGGCCGCAGTGACGGTGGAATAGGTCGGGGCCCGCTTGCCGGTGTACACCATGTGCTGGTGGTAGTCGTACTCCAGGTACACCGGCCGGCCCCCTGTGGCCATGGTGGCCACGGCGCAGAGCGCTTCCAGCGTGGGTCCGATCTTGTAGCCGAAGTTGCCGCCCTGCGGGTTCTGGATGAGGCGCAGCTTCTCGGCCTCCAGGCCCAGCCCCTCGACGATCTGGTAGTGGGCCAGGTAGAGCGCGATGCTCTTCGAGTGCACGGTCACCACATCGTCCTCGTCGATGTAGGCGAAGCCGACGTCCGGTTCCACGGTGAGATGGGGCTGACGCTGGGTGTAGAAATCGTCCTTCACCACGTGGGCGGCATTCTTGATGCGCTCCTCCACGTTCTCCCAGTCGCCCTTCTTGAGATCCACCTCAAAGAACACGTTGGGCGTGCCCGGATGGATCTCGATGGCCCCCTCCTCGGCCGCGTCCAGGCAGTTCATGTAGGCAGGCAGCTTCTCGAGCTCCACCCTGACCCTGGCAGCCGCGGCGGCGGCTTGTTTCTTGGTGTCGGCCAGGACCATCGCCACCACGTCCCCGTACTGATAGATCTTGGTGTCGTTGATGATGGGCCGGTCGTAGCCATCTCCCTTGTTCCAGGGATAGGTGATGGTGCCGAAGATGCGGTTGTTGCCGGTGACGTCCCTGGCGGTCACGACCTTCGCCACGCCGGGCATCTTCTCGGCCTCGCTCGTGTCGATGGAGAGGATGTTCGCGTGCGACACCT
>CAZWAR010000042.1:0-22447 GCA_964631965.1 uncultured Gaiellales bacterium | reverse complement strand
AGTATCAAGTCGATGCCTTTGCCCGCGAGGTTTTCACGGGCAACCCGGCAGCCGTGGTACCGCTCGACGCCTGGTTGAGCGACGAGGTGCTACAGGCCATTGCTGAAGAGAACAACCTGTCAGAGACGGCCTTTTTCGTACCGGCCGGCGAAGACTTTCATCTTCGCTGGTTCACACCTGTTGCCGAGGTCGACCTCTGTGGCCATGCCACCCTTGCTTCCGCCTACGTGATATTCGAGCTTCTCGCCTACCGTCGGCGGGCGATCCGCTTCGCGACCCGTAGTGGCACCCTTGTCGTGGAGCGCAAAGACGACCTGCTCGCGATGGACTTCCCCTCCCTCCCTCCGGCGCCGTGTTCGCCGCCTCCGGCACTCGTCGCCGGGCTTGGTCACCGGCCGGTCGAGGTGCTTGCGGCCGATGACTACATCGCTCTGTTCGACAGCGAGCAGACGGTCCGGTCCATCTCTCCCAACATGGAGAGACTGGCCGAGCTTGGCCGGCGCGGTGTCGGCATCACAGCTCCCGGGGTCGAGGTCGATTTCGTGAGCCGTTTCTTCGCCCCTTCGCTCGGCGTACCTGAAGATCCGGTCACCGGTTCGGTCCACTGCGAGCTCGCTCCGTACTGGGCAGCAAAGCTCGGCAAGGCCACTCTCACGGCCCGGCAGATCTCGAAGCGCGGCGGCGATCTGATCTGCGAGGTGAAGGGCGACCGTGTCGTCTTGCTCGGCACTGCGGTCCTCTTCATGGTGGCCGACATCGACACGGCTCACGGTCGGGCCACGTGAATGGGCTCCGGGTTTGCGGAGCGTCACTCTTCGGGGGGCTCGCGCGTCGGCTATGCTAGGGATCATGATGGAAGGCGCGGGACGGTGGCTGCCTGGGGCGCGAGTGGTGGAAGTCCGCTGGAATCGACGCGATGGGGACCAGATTACGTCCGGCTTCATCTTCGCCAAGGAGGCGGCGGAGACCGAACGGGGCGCCGCAGCACTCGGAGGAGGAGGATATGGCTGATCCGGCGATGATCATCGCCGCGGTGTCCGCGTCGATGCAGGCGATCCAGGCGTGGATCAGCTTCAGAGACTCGAGCCGGGCCAGCCGGTCCGCCGAGCGGGGGTTCAAGCGGACCGCAGACGCAAAACTCGCGCAGACCCAGGGTACGAAGCTCACGAAGGTCATCCCGCCCGACGTGCTCGAGACGATCGAGCAGAGAGTCGAGGCGTGCTGGGATAGGTACCGTCGTATCATCGACCCGAAGACCGGCAGCACCCCCACGGAGATCGACGAGGCCACCCAGGCCCTCAAGCAGTGCATCTGCCAGGAGTTGCGGCGGATACAGGAGCTGAGAGGAAGCATTCCTGCCGGGAAGCTGAGGCAGTGGTGGGAGTCGTACTGCGCGTGAGGCAGTACCCGCAGCAACTCCAGACCGACGAGATCGTGCACCAATACGGGCGCCTGGTCTCATCGCTCTGCTGGCGCATGACCCGGGACGAGGAGGCGGCTCGTGAAGCCGCCCAGGAGGTCTGGGTGGCGGTGCTCGAGGGGCTGGACGGCTTCCGTGGCGAGTCGAGTCTCTCCACCTGGATCTATTCCATCGCCAGGCGGGTGATCGGTCGCTATGCCCAGGCGCAGCGCACCTACAGCACTCGTTTCCTCGGCGCCTTCTTCGAGGGCGCGGAGGCGCCTCGGGTCGCTGCCGACACGGATGTCGAGCACGAAGTATGGGTGCGGTCGATGTGCGATCAGTGCTTGTACGATGGCGCGCGCTGCCGGGTGCACGTGACCAGGTGAGGGACCGGACGTCCGGACGCAGGCGGTGTAGCCTTACTATCGGGCGTAAATATCCATTCAGCCACGATCGCGGAGGCGCCGATGGAGAGCACTGAGCAGTATGACCACCTGTTGGATCTGGTGAAGAGGAGGCGCAGCATACGCCAGTTCAGACCGGATCCGGTACCGGATGAGTACATCACCAAGATCGTCGAGGTGGCTCGTTGGGCCCCTTCCGGCTTCCACACGCAGCCGTGGGAATTCGTGGTGATCAGGGACGCGCAGGTCAGGGCCAGGATCGTGGCTGTGCTGGACGAGCACGCCCCGGCGATCGCGGACCCCGAGAAGAAGGGCCTGGGGCGCCCCAGCTTCCGCGACGCCCCGGTCTTCATCCTCGCTCTCTGCGATTGGCGGGCCAAAGTGGGCCTGCCATTCAGCCCGCGTACCAACGAGGAGGCCGCTCCTCTCTACCACTCCAGCCTGGCCAACGCGTTCCTGTACATGCAGCTGGCGGCCACCTCTCTGGGCCTGGCCTCTCAGTGGTACACGGCTACGTCACGTCCGGAGGCGGAGGAGGCCATCAGGGAGATAATCGGCATTCCCGACGCCCTCACCATTTACGACATGATGGTGCTCGGCCACCCGGCGACTGCCCCCGGTTCCAAGATCGTTCGGGAGCTCGAAGAAATGGTGCACTACGACGCGTGCGGCGGTGACGATTTCCGCACCGACGACGAAGTGGAGGCGTACGCTCGGGTCACCAAGGCCTGGTGCATCGGGGAGCACTGAGACGCGGGCGGGCAGCCACCTCGGGGCTCTGTCCCACCGGAGCGGGCGACAGGCCCTACGTCAGTCCGGGTTCCGTAGGGCCGCCCAGAGGTTGTGCCCGGTGAAGTTCTGTCCGCGCATGAGGATGGCCGCGCGGAACACCCGGGCCGAGAGCCACAGGATCACCGTTCCGGTGGCCAGCACGCCGACGAAGGCCACGACGATCTGCCATGCGGCCATCTCGCCGCCTGCGCCCTGCCGCATCAGCAGCCCGGTGGGCGCGAAGAAGGGGAAGTACGACAGGATACGGGCCACCAGTCCGTCGGGTTGAGCGATCAGAAGGCCTGAGAACCAGAAGGGCACGAAACTGAGGACGGGAATCCACCCCCCCATCCGCCCGGCCTCTCGGCTCGAGGGGGCCACCGCCCCGATGAAGATGGAGAGAGCGGTGATCAGGAGATAGCCGGTCACGAACGCCGCGATGATCATTCCCCACAACCCGGGCGAGATGGTGAACTCGGCGCCGCTCGCGAAGCTGTTGAATATGCGAGGCATCGTGAGCGCCGCGGTGATGATCCACACCGCCGCTTGGGCGAGACCCATCACCAGCAGTGCGAGCAGCCGGCCTGCCATGATGGAGAAGGGCGAGGTAGAGGTTATGATCACTTCGACGACGCGGCTCTCCTTCTCTTCGGACACGCTCTGCACCATGTAGGCGAAGCCCACGGCGAGTCCCATCCCCAGGAGGGCGGCGAACAGCGTCGGCACTGCGATCGCGCCCGCGGCCTCGGCGGCTGGAGTCAACTCCTCGACGATTCCCTTCTCGGTGACGCGGAAGCTGGTGAGCTCCGCCGGATCGAGAACCCGGGCCGTCACGGCGGGATCCACCTTCCCGGCTATGAGAGCCTGAACCAGCAGGGTGCGAAAGACCGCTTCCCCCGGCGGACTGGAGGGGAATCTCCCTTTGAACTCCGCATACTGTCCCACCATGCCGGTCTGGAGGTAATCGGCGTCGATCACGTAGAGCGAGTCGATCTCACCCGAAGCGACCGCCTTCACGCCATCGTCTTGGGAGGCGAACCTGACCGGCCCGTTTGAGTCCCCGAGAGTCGGGAACAGGCCACTGTTGTCGACGTAGCCGATCCGGCGCAGGTCGTTCGTCGATGCGTTCGACGCGCCCTCGTTCTGGAACAGCGGTATCACGAGGGTCGCGATGATCAGCAGCACGACGACGATCGCGGTGAAGATGAGGTACCAGCGGCTGCGTAGATGTCTTCGCAGTTCCTCCGAGAATATGACCCAGGTGTCATCTGCCGCGCGCACGCGATACCTCTTCGATGAAGATGTCGTTGAGTGATGGGAACATTCTTTCGAACCGATCAACCGGGATGGCGGCGTCCACGTAGGCCTGGAGTATCCGCTCCGGTGTGTGGCCGTCCCCGAGCGCATATTCGGCTGTACCGTCCGGAAGGATCCTGGGGCGGTCGTCTCGGAGGTCGTCGGGAATGGCAGAGGCCTGAACCTGTACCGACGCGATCCCCCGTTCCCGCTTGATGGTGCCGAGGTCTCCGAACAGGAGCAGGTTTCCGTCGGATATCAGGGCGATGCGCTCGCACATCTCCTCCACGTCGGACATGACGTGCGTGCTGAACATGACGGTCGTCCCATTCTGCTGATACTCGGTCAGGATCTGCTTCATCAGACGCACGTTCAGCGGATCGAGTCCCGAGAAGGGCTCGTCGAGGATGAGAAGCGCAGGCTTGTGCACGATGCACGTGACGAACTGGATCATCTGCTTCATGCCCTGCGACAGCGTCTCGACCTTGTGCCTACGATGCTCGTACAGCCCCACCCTGTTCAGCAGCTCTTCGGCTCGGGACTCGGCGTCCGTCCGCGAGAGGCCCTTGAGCCGGCCAAGGTATCGGACGACATCGAAGACCTGAGTCTTCGGAGGCAGGCCCGCCTCTTCGGGCAGGTAGCCCACTCCCTTCAAGACCTCGAGCCTGGGAGGCGAACCGAGGACGAAGACATGTCCACTCTCGGGCCGGAGAATGCCCAGAGCCATACGGATGGTGGTGGTCTTGCCCGAGCCGTTGGGACCGAGAAAGCCGAAGATCTCGCCCGGGCTCACGTGGAAAGAGATCTCGTCGACCACTCTCCGTATCCCGAACGTCTTCGCGAGATCGACGGTCTGCAGAGCGTAACGAGCGGCGGGCCCGCTGTGAGTCGCCGTTGGGGCACTGCTCATGAGGCCTGCACTGCTCCTCGCATCACGGATGGTTGCCGAGCTTCCCTCGTGCCTCTCGTCCGAGAGCCTAGCATAGGAACCTGCCCTGCCGCTCTCCCCGGCGTCCTGCGGAGGCAGAGCCCGTCCCGCATCTTCCTGCGAAACCTGATACGTGTGGTGCCGACGAACGACGCTGCTCGTCAGTCCGTGGAAGCGTCCGACCAGGAGGTACCATGCAGCTTGTACGACATCCAGCAGACGAGCGGAGGACCTTCCTGAGTCTCATGATTATGGTGCTGATGGAGCGGGCTCGGGGATAGGCGGTTCTGGACGGCGAAACAGGCGCCATCTGCCTGGGGCGATCGTAGGCGGGGGGTGCGGCTGAGACGATGAAAGGGGACCGGGCGTACCGCTCATTCAGGTTGAGAAGGGTGTAGAAATGGCCACGGTGACACCCGCCGTCGAAGCAGCTTCACGAGAGATGCTGGCCCGGCTGATGCCAAGAGAGAAGCTTCGCCTGCTTGCGGGAGAGCTGGACTTCTGGCGGGACGCGGCCGGCGCTGCCGTGTCCGGGCCCGGCCGGCCCATCTGGCCGGCGGCCGGCGTCCCGCGGGTCGGGCTCGGGGGCCTGCGCATGGTCGACGGCCCGCGAGGAGTCGGCCATGGCGTAGCCACCTGCTTCCCGGTGGCCATGGCCCGGGCGGCCACTTTCGATCCCGAACTGGAAGAGCGGGTAGGGGAAGCGATCGGGCGGGAGGCTCGAGCGCTCGGGGCCAACGTCTGCCTGGCCCCCTGCATCAACCTGCTCCGCCATCCGGCCTGGGGCCGGGCCCAGGAGACGTATGGGGAAGATCCCGGGCATCTCGGCGAGATGGGCGCCGCTTTCGTTCGCGGTATCCAGAAGCATGTCATGGCCTGCGCCAAGCATCTCGCCTGCAACAGCGTCGAGAACTCGCGGTTTGTGGTGGATGTCCGAGTGCGTCCGGACGTGCTCGAGAGGGTGTACCTTCCCCAGTTCAGGCGGGTGGTTGACGAGGGCGTGGCCGGGGTGATGGCCGCCTACAACGCGGTGAACGGCGAGTGGTGCAGCGAGAACCGGGCCCTCCTGACGTCGCTCCTCAAGGAGAGGTGGGGCTTCGACGGCTTCGTCGTGAGCGACTGGGTCTTCGCCGTGCGAAATGGGGTGAAAGCCATAGCGGCCGGCCTCGACCTGGAGATGCCCTCGCCGCTGTTCGCGGACGAGGGACGATTGGCCAAGGCGGTGGCGCAGGGCGCTGTGCCTCAGGGCCGGGTGGACGACGCCGCACTCCGGCTCATCCGTCAGCAATTGCGGTTCGCGCTCGTGGGCGACGGTGACTACGGTCCCGAGGTGGTCGCGTGTGACGAGCATCGGGCTCTGGCGCGGGAAGCGGCGGCCAAAGGCATCGTGCTCTTGCGGAACGAGCCGGTGGTCGAGGCGGAGGCGGGGCGGCCCGGTCTGGCCGAAGGGGCCAGGCCTGCGGAACCGGCCGGGAGGCCCGCCTCAGCCGGCCGGCCGGTTTTGCCCCTCGCGCTGGATAGGATGCGGCGGCTGGCGGTCGTGGGCCCTCTGGCCGATCAGCCCAACCTCGGCGACCACGGCTCGAGCGACGTGACACCGCCCTACATCGTGACGCCGCTCGCCGGACTGAGGGGAGCGCTCCGGGGCTCGGGGGTCGAGGTCGCATACGACGACGGGTCCCGGCAGGAGCGGGCGGCGGAGGTCGCGGCGAGCGCGGATGCCGTCATCGTCGTGGCCGGACTCGACTACCGCGACGAGGGCGAATACTTGGGAAGCATGGGGCCGGGCGATGCCACGAGGCTGTTGCCCCGACCGCCGCTCAGGCAGGTGCCCCGGCTCCTCGTCGCCGCCGCTCGTCGGCGGGGTTGGGCGGGGGCGCCGCAGGCAGCACGCGGAGGGGACCGACGGTCACTGACCCTCCATGCCGAGGATGAGGCACTCATCCAGGCCATCGCGGCCGCGAACCCGCGAACGGCGGTGGTGCTGGTGTGCGGGTCCGCAGTACTCATGGAGAGGTGGTGCCACAGGGTGCCGGCCATCCTCATCCTCTGGTATGCCGGCATGGAGGGAGGCAACGCGCTTGCGGACGTGGTGCTCGGCCGTGTGAAGCCGGTTGGCCGTCTGCCGTTCGCCATCCCCACCAGCGCCGACCACCTGCCCGCGTTCGACCCCGAGGCCTCGGTGGTGGAGTACGACGACTGCTGGGGCCAGCGGCTGCTGGACCGCCTGGCAGTGCCGGCCGCCTACCCGTTCGGATTCGGGCTGTCCTACGAGGCCCGGCCGGCGAGCGGTGCAGCGCCCGGTTCTTCACATCGGCCGCGATCGGATGCTCGGGGCACGCATCAACGCTGAACTCGACGAAGGTGGTCGAATCTCAGTCTCCGCGACCTCTATATGGGGCGTTTCGGCCTCGATTAGCTGGTGCTGCTCTCAATGGGCGGCTCCCCGCCATCCCTGCAGCCTGAGGCCTGATCGGCAGAGTGGCCCAGGGACGGGCCTCGACTCGCTGCCCAAGCCCCCGACCTACGCCGTCACCCTGCGGGCCGCCCGTTCTGCTTCGGCCTCGCCGCTCCGCCGGCCCAGGAACTCGTATCGCAGCGAGTGGTTGGGGCAGGCGTTCACGCATTTCAAGCAACGGATGCAGTCGGCGCTGTTCGGGGTCTCGAGCACCTTGATGTCTATCGGACAGGCTTCCTCGCATGTGCCGCAACTGGCGCAGGTGGTGTGATTCACCTTGAGTTGGAACATGCTGACCCGGTTGAAGAAACCAAGGATCGCACCGAGCGGGCAGGTGGTGCGGCAGAACGGCCGCATCGTGAATACCATCAACACGAGGAAGACGACGAGGACGAAGACCTTCCAGGCAAACAGGAGCCCTGCCAGACCCCTGAGATCCGGGTTGAGCGCGAGGAGCGGGATGCCCGCTTCGAGCGTACCGGCCGGGCAGATCCAACTGCAGAACCATTGATCGCCGTATCCGAACTGATCGAGGACGAGGGTGGGAAGAAGGATGACGAACACAGCGAGCATCACATAGCGGAGATAGGAGAGGAAATGGGGGATGCGGAACTTCCGGCTCGGAATCCTGTACATCCCTTCCTGCAGGAGCCCGAACGGGCAGGCCCAGCCGCAGATAACCCGGCCGCCCAAGCCGCCCACCACGCCGAGAAAGCCCACAACATACAGTCCCAGCTGATACTGGGCTTGGGACACGTTGCGCCGGAGGGTTCCCAGCGCATACTGTAGGGATCCGACAGGGCAGGCGCCGATGGCCGAAGGGCATGAGTAGCAGTTGAGCATGGGCACGCAGACGCCCTTGCTGCTCGCCGTGACGATGTCGCCCGTGAACCAGGCGGGAAGGTAGGCGTTCGCCCCGATGGCTGCCAGGGCCTGCACCAGTCGCCGCTTGCGCTGGGTGCCTCGGAAAGCCGCCGCGACTCTACTGAATGCCGATGCAGCTAAGACAGACGGCGACCGCATTGGCAAGAACGGCTTGGAATTCCCCCAGACTCAGGCCGGCCACGAGGAAGCCGAGAAATAGCAGGATTATCAGGTGGGATACTCTCAGTCTCATCACCCGCAAGGATGCCTCGCATTATCTCCGCTGTCAATCACCGGGGGCCGGGGCGCCGGAAGAGCGCGTGGCCGGGCGCTTCCGGGCTTCGTGCTGGTCGTGGCACCCGATGGCCGCCCGGCCCGAACAGCCCACCGATGCCGATGCTATCTGCGAGGTGGTTCGCCCGTTCTCCGCCCTCCGTCCGCTCCCGCCGTCCGGCGCTTGACGTCGTGCCCTACGCGGCCATACATTCAAAGGGTGACGATCCAGGAGACCAAGGTAAACGGAGCGACCGGGCGCAGATCTGGACTGCTGGCGCCCGGGCTGCTGTCACTCATGGTCCTCTCCGCCATCGTGCTCTCGGCCGCCGGGTGTGACCGCGGCTCGGCCGGCTTGCCGGCCGGACCGGCGACATCGACGGCCACCTCCTCCCCAGCGGCTTCGGCAGTCACCTCCTCCGCAGCGGCTCCAGGGGTCGCCCCCTCCTCAGCAGCCTCGACGTTCCCCTCCGCGCCGGCCTCGAGCGCGCCCCTATCGACCGCTCCTGCGACAGATACCGGATGCGGCTCTTCGTCCACGGACTCCGGCCCTTCCTCGAGCGCCCGCATCGTCATCACCAAGAGTGAGCGCCGGCTCGACCTCTACTCAGGCGACGGGATCGTCGGCTCCTATCTGATCGCCCTGGGCTTCGCTCCGAAAGGAGACAAAGAGAAGGAAGGCGACGGCCGCACCCCCGAGGGCGAGTTCTACGTGTGCGCCAAGAATCCGGAGAGCAAGTTTGGGCCCTCCCTGAGCGTGAGCTACCCCAGTACGGAGGACGCGGAGCGGGGATTGCGGGACGGTCTCATCACTAAGGAGATACACGATCTGATCGTCGACGCCATCGCCGCCGGCAAGGCTCCTCCGATGAAAACGGCTCTCGGCGGGGAGATCTGCATCCACGGCGGTGGTACGCAGAACGATTGGACCCAGGGATGTGTGGGGCTCGAGGAGGACGACATGGCCGATTTGTACCAAGCGGTCGTGGTCGGGACGCCGATATCCATCAGGCCTTGAGCCGAACGGCCGAGCGGCGCTGCGCCGAACCTGGGAGAATCGAACCATGAAAGCCGCGGTCAACACCCGTTACGGCGGACCGGAGGTCATCGAGATCCGCGACGATGTGCCCAAGCCGGAACCTGGCACCGGTGAGGTTCTCGTCAAGGTCCATGCCACCACGGTCAGCCGTAGCGACTGCGGCCTACTTCGGGCTCACCCTTTCTTCATCCGGGCCATGACAGGAGTCGTGCGGCCAAAGTGGACGGTTCTTGGACTGGACTACGCCGGTGAGGTTGAGGCCGTGGGTACGGGCGTGAACCTGTTCGCGCCGGGTGACCGCATCTTCGGCTTGACTCCGGGCGGGCACGGTGGTCATGCCGAGTACCTCTGCGTGCCGGAGAGCGGGGCGATCACGACGATTCCGCCCGGTCTTCCCTACCATGAAGCCGTGCTCTGCGAGGGGGCCTGGTACGCGGACAACAATCTGCGCGCGTTCGGTATCAGGCCCGGCGACAAGATCCTCATCTACGGGGGCTCCGGTGCTATCGGCACGGCGGCCGTGCAGCTCGCGAAGGCGTATGGGGCCGACGTGACCGCTGTGGTCGGCACGACTCACCTCGAGTTGGTGCGCTCTTTGGGAGCCGCCCGGGTCGTTGACTACACCGCTCAGGACTACACCATGATCGGCGACACGTTCGATTACCTTTTCGACGCTGTGGGCAAGGTCGACTACTTCAAGGCCCGCAGGCTGCTCAAACCCGGTGGAGTCTTCGCCGCGACGGACCTCGGTCCGCACGGTCAGAACCTTCTTCTCATCACCTGGTCGAGGGTGACGAGGTCGCGCCGTGTCATCTTCCCCTTGCCTAAGGACAACAAGACGGTGGTCGAGCACATACGAGCTCGAGTGGAGGCCGGCGAGCTGCGCGCGGTCATCGACAGGCGGTATCCGCTGGACGCGATCGTTGAAGCCTACCGGTACGTGGAGACAAAGCAGAAGACGGGGATAGTGGTGATCGATGTGGCGGCGGGCGCCGACTCCGTCGGCTCGGGTGCCCCGCCGGCGTGAACGTCACTACCGGCAAGTCGCGGGCGAAACCACGCGAAGCCGGGCGGGACAGGGCGGTCGGGACCGGTCCTAGTCCCGCATCAGCTCGACGATCTTCCGAACAGTGTTGCAGTTGCGGACAGTGACCCGCCGGTAGAGCGCGGATCCGGCGATCCTGGTGAGTCTGCTCCTCGTTGCGTCCTTGCGATACACCCGCCAGATGACGGCGCCGGGCACGTAGAACGCGTCCTCGACACCCGGTCGGGGTCCAAACTCGTCCAGGATCTCCCTCCTGTCGACGTCATCCTGGAGGAAGACGACGTCGCACTTCATCGTGGCGTCGTTCGTCCAGGTGGAGGGGATGGAGTCCACGACCGCGGCGAGCTCGTCGACGTCTCGCAGCTGCAGATTGACGTCAGGACCGCCGTGAGCGCGGATCGCCTTCTGCAGCCGGTCTGTGAGCTGCCCACGGGCTACGGCGTCGCTGGAAAAGATGATGTTGCCCGAGTTGATGTACGTCCGTACGTCGTGCACCCCGGCCGCTTGGAAGGCGGCTTTCAACTCGGCCATGCTCACCATGTTCGCTCCGCCGACGTTCACTCCGCGAAGCAGCGCCACATACTTCATGACCCCGAGTCTAGCACCGGGTTCCCCGACGGCCGTCCGGCGTTCGCCCTCGTTGCCGACAGCCGCTCGGACTGGAGATGGTGGGCCGGCATCGCCAACGGCTCTTGCGATACTCTACGCAGGTGCAGATCAGGTATTCGGATTCAAAAGACTTCGAGCAGTCCCATCTCCAGGACCTGTTTCTCTCGGTGGGCTGGTCGTCGGGCGGTTACCCGGAAGCTCTGGTCGTAGCGATGACAAACAGCGACCGAGTGGTGTCGGCCTGGGACGGTGACCGCCTTGTGGGACTGGTGAACGCCCTCTCCGACGGCGTTATGACCGCTTACTTCCATTGGGTGCTTGTGAGGCCGGAGTATCAGCGAAAGGGGATCGGCCAGACCCTCGTGAAAGCGATGCTCGACCACTACCAGGGCTACGCCCGGAAGGTCCTCGTCTCATACGACAGTCAGATCGGGTTCTACGAACGATGCGGTTTCAAGGCGAGCGACGTCTCCACGCCGATGTTCGTCACCCATCTGACGACCTGACGTGCCCTGGGCCGAAGTCATGCCGATCTGATGCCCGCCGGGCGGGGGCCGTCTTCACCGGTAGTGCTGCTGCTCAGCCTGTCGTTGCCCGGCTCAGATCTTCGCGGGCTGGTACCATGACACCACTCGACCGCTTCGTCGGCCGTCCTCTAGAGTCACATGATGTTGCTTGTACCACACCAGCCTGAGATCGTTGCCGGAGACGGCCCGGCGAGCTGACTAGTTTGCAGCTCCAGCCCACCCACATCGTCGTCACCTGCCCGCACTGCGGGTACGGCAACGTGTTTCATCAGCCCTATCCCTATCACGCCGGGTACGGCGACCAGGGCTTCCTCTACAACGAGAGCGGTAACTGCACCCTCAGTTGGAGTTCGTTCGATCGAGACTACGTTGGTGTGGTCGGCCTCAGACATCCCTGGGATCTCACTGCTGCAGATCGGGAGGCTCTGGAGGCTCGCCTTGCCCCGGCACCCGACGGCACGAGATGGTCGTTCAAGAACCCGGCGCGCTGTCTACGCTGTGGCGGGTCCATTTCCGGGCCCATCACCGAAACCCCGTACTTCCTCCGCTACGAGGGTAGCGTCGACAGGGATGTGCGCTGCGGCTGGGGGGCCGGCCTGAAGGACGTGCTCAGGAGGGTGCGGACCGCCGTGCCCTGGAGCGTGCGCGACGTATGGCTGGGAGTGGCCGCCGCGGCCGTCATCATCGCGCTTTCGTACGTCGCCGTGTATGTGCTCTCCTCGCTACAGGTGAGGCCCAACGTGGATATCTGGGAAGGGGTGTTCCCCACGGTGATGGAACTCCTCTTCCTCGTCCCCGTGTGGTGGTTCGTGAGGCACAAGCGCGGCGCGTCTTTCACGACCCTCGGTTTCCGGAAGTTCCCGTGGGCCTGGTTCGGCATCGGGTTCGCGATGCTCGTCGGCGCCTACATCTTCAACGGCTACTACGCCTTCCTGCTGTCGCTGTTGGGTCAGCAAATGAGGGAGGACGCCACCCCGATCATCGAACAGCTTGCCACCCCGTGGCCGCTCGTGTTCTCGGTGGTCATCGTCGCCCCGTTCGTCGAAGAGACCTTCTTCAGGGGCTTCGTCTTTGCCGGCTTGCGAGCGCGGATGGATTGGTGGTGGGCGGCGATCATCAGCGCTGCGGTGTTCGCTGCGGCTCACGGCGAACTGCTCTTCTTCGTCCCTGCGTTCGTTTTCGGCCTCCTGTTCGCCTTCGTCTATCAGAGGACGAACTCGGTCTGGCCGGGCATGTTTCTCCATTTCTTCGTGAACGCGGTGGCGATGACGCTCATGTTGGTGCTTTCCTAGCGGACGGGGAGGAGACCCGTGGAACGATCCGGTTATCACATGACCCCCGACGAGTTCCGGCGGTGGGGATATGCCACCGTCGATTGGCTGGCCGGGTACATGGAGCAGGTGGAGGAGATGCCCGTCGTCTCCACGGTTGCTCCCGGTGACATTCGGGCCCGCCTGCCTGAGCAGCCCCCGGATCAGGGGGAGCCGTTCTCCGCGGTGCTGCGTGACCTCGACGAGATCGTCGTGCCGGGACTCACGCATTGGCAGTCGCCGAACTTCTTCGGGTACTTCCCCGCCAACACCTCCGGCCCGGCCGCGTTGGGAGAGTTGCTTTCCGCCGGGACGAACATCCAGGGGATGCTCTGGGCGGCAAGCCCCGCCGCGACCGAACTGGAGACCCTGGTGATGGACTGGGCCGTGGACCTGCTTGGTCTCCCCTCTCGGTTCCGTTCGGATTCTGCGGGTGGCGGAGTCATCCAGGACTCGGCCTCGAGCGGGGCGCTGTGCGCCCTTCTCTCGGCCCGGGAGCGGGCCACCGGCTTTGCGGCCAACCATCGTGGCTGCGACGGTACCCTCACGGCGTACGCGTCGAGCCAGGTGCACTCCTCCGTGGAGAAAGCCGTGCGCGTTGCCGGCCTGGGGAGCGACAACCTCCGCCTCATCGACGTAGACGACGCCTTCGCCCTCCGGCCCGACCTTCTCGAGCAGGCCATCCTCGCCGACGTGGAGGCCGGCCTCAAACCCTGCTACGCGGTGGCGACCGTGGGCACGACCTCGTCCAACGCCATCGATCCCCTCCGCGCCATCGGCGAGATCTGCCGGCGCCACGGGGTGTGGTTGCACGTGGACGCCGCCCAGGCCGGCACTGCGGCCGTGTGCCCGGAATTCCGAAGTATCCAGGATGGCCTGGAGCTCGCCGACAGCTACTGCTTCGACCCTCACAAGTGGATGTTCACCAACTTCGACTGCGACTGCTTTTTCGTGGCCGATCGAGAGCCGCTCATCCGCACGCTCAGCATCCTGCCCGAGTACCTGCGCAACCAGGCGACGGAGTCCGGAGGGGTGATCGACTACCGCGACTGGCAGATCCCGTTGGGCCGGCGCTTCCGGGCCCTGAAGTTGTGGATGATGATTCGACACTACGGGGTGGAGGGGCTGCGCTTCCACGTGCGCAAGCATGTGGCTTTGGGCCAGGAGTTTGCCTCCTGGGTGCGGGACGATCCTGATTTCGTCGTGGCTGCGCCGGTGCCGCTCAACCTGGTCTGCTTCAGGCACCGCCTTGGCGATGTTGCGACTCAATGCGTGATGGACCATGTGAACGATTCGGGTCGGGCTTTCGTCAGTCACACGCGCCTTCGCGGCGACCTGGTGATCAGGGTTTGTGTGGGCCAGTCACAGACCGAGGAGCGGCACGTCAGGGCCCTGTGGGCGCTTCTTCGCGAAGGGGCGGTTGCGGCACGCGCGCAAACGGCGCGCCAGTCGAACTGATGGAATACGGGGACCGGGGTACCTCCCGGCTTCTCGCCCATCGGCGATCACTGCCGGTCCTGCGGCCAAGTTGAGCCGCACGACTCCTACAAGGGCGTCGTCTTCGAGTCCGCCACCGGCCGCCCCTCGGGCCGTCATCGACCGAACGAATTCCGTTCAGCCCGGCTCTCGGGAGACCGCCGCTGGGTCGTCCACCCTTAGGGGCTCCGCCACTCGGTCCGCTTCCCGAGGGCTTCGAGGTGCCCACGGCCGACATTAGCCATATCGCTCGCAAGTGGCTGGACGTTCCCTACGCCACCATCTCGCCGGCACAGAAGCTCGATATCTACCTGCCTGCCGACGGCGGCGGCCCGTTCCCGGTCATCCTCAGCATTCACGGTGGGGCGTTCCAGATCGGGGACAAGCGGGACGTCCAACTCTACCCGTTCCTGTCAGGGCTGGACCGGGGATTCGCGGTGGCCTCCGTGAACTACCGGCTGAGCGGCGAGGCTGTCTTCCCGGCCGGGCTCCGGGACACGAGAGCTGCGCTTCGCTGGCTGAGGGCTCACGCTGACGACTATCTCCTAGATCCCACTCGGGTCATCGCCTGGGGTGGGTCATCGGGTGCGAACTACGCGGCGATGATGGGAGTGAGCGCCGCCGAGAGCATCTTTGACGACCCCGCTCTCGGCCATTCCGAATATCCGTGCGACGTATGCCTGGTCGTCGACTGGTTCGGTCCCATGGACTTCCTCACGATGGACCGGCAGCTGGCGCTGAACGGGCTGGGCCCTCAGGATCACAACGACGCGGACTCTCCCGAATCCCGCTATCTGGGAGGAAGGATCACCGAGAGGCCGGAAACCGTCGCACTCGCCAGTCCCCTCAGCTACGTAGGCGAGCATATGCCACCGATCCTGATCCAACACGGCCGGGCCGACAATCTGGTCCCCTTTCAGCAGTCGGTGCAACTGGCGGAGACGATCGCGTCCCGGGTGGGTCCTGATCGCTTCGAACTCGACCTGTTCGACGGGGTGGGCCACGCAGATCCGTGGTTCGAGACAGAGGAGAACCTGGAGCGGGTCTTCTCCTTCATCGAGAAGCGGATGGGATAGCCAACACAGAGGCGAGCCGGACGCCTGGGGTGGCGCGTCATACGTTCGGTTGAACCAGACGCCGCACTGCGCAACCCAGTGCTACCGCCGGAATGGCACCTCTGCCCGGTCGACCAGCGCGGTCATCTCCTCGACGGCCTTCTTCTGGTCCCCAGCGCAGACCGCAGCGACGAGGGGGATGTGGACCTGCACAACGTCGTCGACGCGGTCGGTGACAGGCCGGGTGTCCACGGGGGCGAACAGCTGCCCGCGAATGGTGGCCATCGCGTGCTCGAGGTATGTGTTGTGAGCGGCCGCAGCCACGGCGTCGTGCAGGCCGAAGTGCCAGCGAACGAGAGAAAGCCGGCCGGGGGCCGGAGGGACGCAGCAGTCCTCGAGGATGCGGATGTCCTCGGCGGTCCTCCGTTCGGCGGCCCGCCGGGCGATCTCCACCTCCACCCACCGGCGGAAGTCCAGCATCTCGTTGAGCTCGTCTTTGTTGGCATGCATCCAGTCCTTCCAGCGTCTGCGGATGGTCTCGGCATCGTTGATCCAGAACCCGCCTTTGGAGCCGATTTTCACCACGATGAACCCGAGGGCCTCGAGGGCGCGCAGCGCCGTACGCAGCGTAGGACGCGAGGTGTGAAGTTGGGTGGCCAACTCTCTCTCGGAGGGGAGCTTGTCGCCGGGACCGAGCTGCCCCGAGAATATGAGCGCGCGG
This sequence comes from uncultured Gaiellales bacterium, assembly GCA_964631965.1. Lineage (GTDB taxonomy): Bacteria > Actinomycetota > Thermoleophilia > RBG-16-64-13 > RBG-16-64-13 > CAIQPS01. Next base: position 6,269 of record CAZWAR010000042.1, on the reverse strand, counting down.
AGTATGTTCTCGGTCTTGTCGCCGGCCGTCACCGGCTCGCTGGTGATACCGATGTTACCGGGAGGGAGTATGGTCCAATGGGTTTCCACATTCGAGATGGTAGCATGGGGGCGACATGGGCAATGAACGTTCGATAACCGAGCACGTCCACGCCGTCGATTCGGGTGACATGCATGTGTTTCTCATCGTGGAACCCGATGGGGTGACCGTGATCGACACCGGTTTTCCAGGCACCTGGGAGCTTGTCAAGAAGGGGCTCGACGATTTGGGGAGGAAGCCGGAGGACGTGACGGACATCCTCGTGACCCATTGCCACCCGGACCACGCCGGGGCCGTCGCCGAGATCAAGGGGGCCACCGGCGCCGAGGTGTGGATGCACCCGGACGATGCCGACATGGTCGAGCGGGGAAAGGCCTTTCGCGCATGGAAGGCGGCCCCGGGACTGCGGAACTGGTGGTTCGGCTTCTACGTGGTGAGGAGGTCCCCGCAGCAGGTCGACCCGGTCAAGGTAGACCACAGGGTGCAGCCGGGAGAGACCATCCCGGTTGCGGGTGGCATCAAGGCCATACATACCCCGGGGCACTCGGCCGGCCATCTCGTGTTCCTGTGGCCTGGTGACGGCGGCGTGCTCTTCACGGGAGACGCGGCTAACAACGTGCAGGGGCTGGACGGTCCGCCCATCTACGAGGACGCGAAGCTGCTGGACGAGAGTCTGCACAATCTTGGTGACGAGCAGTTTGAAGTCGCCTGCTTCGGCCACGGCGAGGCGATCGTCGGTGGGGCGAGCGCCCGGTTCCGGGCGCGGTGGCCCAAGGCGTGACGGCCATGCCGGTGGCGGCCCCGACAGCGGCCGGCCCGTGCACCAGTGTCTTCGATGCGTAGCGACGAACTCACGAAAGGGCCCGCGAGGGCGCCTCATCGTTCTTTGCTCAGGGCTCTCGGTGTGGGCAGGGAGAGCGGCATCGCCCGGCCGCTCATCGGTATCGCGAATTCCTTCAACGAGTTCATCCCCGGCCATATGCACCTGCGTTCCATCGCCGAGCAGGTCAAGTACGGGGTGTACCAGGCCGGGGGGATACCTCTCGAGTTCGACGTGATCGGCGTCTGCGACGGCCTGGCCATGAACCACGAGGGCATGAACTACTCCCTGGCAAGCCGGGAAGTCATCGCCGACTCGGTGGAGGTCATGGCCCGGGCCCACGCTATGGATGGTCTGGTGCTGATACCCAATTGCGACAAGGTGGTGCCCGGCATGGTGATGGCCGCCGCGCGGCTGGGCCTACCGGCGGCGGTCGTCTCCGGCGGGCCGATGCTGGCCGGGTTTCACAACGGTCGACGGATCGAGAACAAGGACGTTCTTGAAGCGGTGGGGGCCTACTTCCAGGGACGGGTGACCGCGGACGAGCTCTGCGAAATGGAGGATGCCGCCTGTCCCACGTGCGGGTCGTGCGCCGGTCTCTTTACGGCCAACTCGATGAGCTGCCTCACCGAGTGCCTTGGTCTGGCTTTACCGGGAGATGGGACCATCCCGGCCGTGTACTCTTCCCGGCTGGTGTTGGCGCGGCAGACCGGGGCCCGAGCGGTCGAACTGGTTCGCGCGAGCCATGGCGCCCGCTGCTTCCTCACACCCGCCGCCCTCGACAACGCTCTGGTGCTCGATGCGGCCCTGGGTTGCTCCACCAACACGGTGCTGCATCTGATAGCGATCGCTCATGAAGCGGGCTTCGAGATTCCGTTGGAGCGTTTCAACGACGTATCGGCCCGTACGCCCCATCTCGTGAAGCTGTCGCCGGCGGGACGCTGGTACATGGAGGACTTCCACCGGGCCGGCGGGGTGACGGCGGTTCTCGCCCGTCTGGCCGGTGCGGGGCTTATAGACGGTGCCGTACCGACAATATCGGGCTCCACCCTGGCCGGCCGATTCTCGGGAGCGGCGTCGCTCGACGACGAGATCATCCGTCCGCTCGACCGGCCGTACAGCCCTACCGGGGGATTGGCGGTCCTGTTCGGCGATCTCGCCCCGCAGGGAGCGGTGGTGAAGGAAGCCGCGGTCCTGCCGCAGATGCTGCGTCACCGCGGTCCCGCCCAGGTGTTCGATGATGAGGCCTCGGCCGTGCAGGCCATCGCGTCGGACCGCATCGTCCCTGGGAGCGTCGTGGTCATCCGCTACGTGGGACCGAAAGGCGGTCCCGGTATGCCGGAGATGCTGACGCCCACCTCCACCTTGGCGGGTTCGGGCTTGGACGACCGGGTCGCGCTCGTGACCGACGGCCGCTTCAGCGGCGTCACCCGCGGAGCCTGTGTGGGCCACGTGGTACCTGAGGCAGCCGATGGCGGACCGATCGCCCTGGTGCGCGAGGGGGACATCATCACGATCGACATCCCCGGCCGCACGTTGAACTGGGAGGTAACCGGCGAGGAGCTGCAGCGACGGCAGGCGGACTGGAAAGCGTCGGTGCAGCCCGATCTCGCCGCGCGAGCGTTTCCCGGACTGCTCGGGCGCTACGTTAAGATGGTGGCGGGGGCGGACAAAGGAGCGGTTGTAGGCTAGCCCCCTCCAGTTCAGGAGCCGGCGGTGCCGGCGTTCTTCAGCGAAGGGGGTCGGTATGCGGTTGGCAGGGAAAGTCGCGCTCATCACCGGGGGTGGTACCGGCATCGGCGCGGCGGTGACGAAGCGGTTCGTGGAAGAGGGGGCCAAGGTCTGCATCACCGGGCGGCGTCGGGAGAAGCTGGAGGGAGTCGCGGCTTCGTTACCGGCCGGGTCCGTGGCCATCGCACAGGGAGACTGCAGCTGCGACGGCGATCCAGAAGCCATGGTGGCCGCCGCTCTCGGGATCGCCGGTCGGCTGGACATCCTCGTGAACAACGCGGCCATCGAGCACAACAAGAACGTGGTGGAGATGGACGTGGCCATGTGGCGGCAGATCCTCGAGAACAACCTCACCGGTCCGTTCCTCATGATGAAGGCGGCCATCCCCCACATGGTCAAGGGCGGCGGCGGATCCATCATCAACGTGTCGTCGCTGGCCGGCGTCCGCGCGGTCCCGGGCGGTCCCGCTTACTGCACGACGAAGGCAGGACTGATCCACCTGAGCAAACAGGTGGCGCTCGACTACGGGAAGGACAACGTGCGCTGTAACGTCGTCTGCCCGGGTCCGGCCCGTACAGCTCTTCTGGAGATGAACGTGCTTCCGCTCACGGAGGTGCTGCACACCGACCTCGACGGCGTTTTCGACAAGATGGCGGAGTTCGTCCCTCTGAAACGCATCGCGGATCCGGCCGATATGACCGGCCTGTTCGTCTTTCTGGCGAGCGACGATTCCAACTTCATGACCGGCACAACCCTGATGAACGATGGCGGCATCCATGTGATAGATGCCTTCGCCCAGGGTGTGGGGACGCTGGGGGGCGAGTGGGGCTAGACAGGGCGGGGGTGAGCCGAGCCCGGCGACGAAGGAAGGACGCGCCGCTGAAGACTGACAGTGAGGTACGAGACGGGCGGCCTGCCCTCCCGGGAGCGGCTTGGGGCCGTGCTCGGACCCTTTGCTGAGGGAGGGCAGGCGGCCCGTCTCCTCCTAAACGCCCCACATGTTCATCCCGCAGTTCACAGGGATGGTCTGCCCGGTGATGCAGGCGGCCTCCTCCGAGGCCAGGAACGCGCACACGTGCCCCACCTCCGACTCCTCGGCCGGACGGCGCAGAGAGTACATCCGCATCTCGGCGGCCAGGGCCTGGTCGTACGTGATGCCCGCGGCCTCCGCGCGCTTGCCGATCATCCCCACGAAGCGCTCTCCGCGCACTGCGCCCGGTGTGACGCAGTTCACCCGGATGCCGTGCGGACCGCACTCCCTGGCCAGCGTCTCGGTGAGGCCGATGAGCCCCATCTTGGCGCTGCAGTAGGGGGCCCGCATGGGGTAGCCGGAGCGCCCGTCACCGGAGCGGCCCCCCTCCGACCCGATCATGATGATCGAGCCTCCCCGCCCGGCCGGCACCATCCACCTGAGCGCCTCCCGGGAAGCGAGCATGCTGCCGGTGAGGTCCACGCGGAGGACGTCGTTCCACTCGTCCAGGCTGAGGTCCCAGAGATACTTGGTGGGCCCGCCGATGCCGGAGTTGTTCACGAGGATGTCGATGCCGCCGAACGCGTCGATGCACGAGTGGACAGCTTCCACGACGTCCTGCTCGACGGCGATGTCCATCTGGGCGGCCAAAGCCCGTGCTCCCAGCCGTTCGAGTTCGAGAACGGAGCTCTCCAGGTTCTGCAGGTTGCGCCCGGCCACGCAGACCGCCGCTCCCTCCTCCGCGAGGCTTCGGGCGATCGCCCGACCGATACCCGACCCGCCCCCGGTCACGAACGCCACCCTGCCCTCGAGCCTGCCACGTTTCATCAGACCACTCCTTCCCCGATCCGCGCCTTGCCGGGCCATCCTCCCGATGGGAGCCCGCCAGGTGCCCGACGTTCTTCGCGGCATCATACGAGGTTCCGGTCCCACTCGAAAGGGGTAGATGTGGGTGGTCTCCTGCTGTGCAAGGAGCGGGCCATGACGGAAGACATCTCCTCGGAATGGACCGGTCACGATCTGCTCGACGTCAACGGCGAGAAGATCGGCACCGTCAAAGACGTTCGTTTCGGCGATGCCACAGGAGGTCTCACCTGGCTGCTCGTTGGGACCGGCTTGTTGGGCACCAAGAGGGTGCTGGTCCCTGCCGGCGATGTCCGTGCGACCGAGGAAGCCCTGGTGGTTCCCTTCACAAAGGACCGGGTGAAGGACTCCCCGGGCCTCCACGAACACGAGACGTTCACGGTGGACAAGGAGCGCCACATCTGTCTCTACTATGGCCTGCGCTATGAGCCCACGCCGCCGGGCGCCGAGGAAGGCTGCGTGGCCGGCGGAGAGGAACAGCCCGTGAGCCGCTCCCCCGAGGACCGGTCGCCACCACTGGGTTAGAGGCAACGGCAGCCGTGATGGAGGCCGGGCTTCGCGAGCCGGCGCTCCGCTGAGCGAGCTGCATCCTGCCGGGCCTGCGCTGCGGACCCCGCCAGCACCCGCTGGGAATAAACGAGCCATTTGGTTTACCATAGTGCCAATGGCGGTAGACAACTCGACCGAGGACTGGAGCGTTCATGGGCGACAGCCAGGAATTCGTCCCGCGCACCACAGCGCTGGCCAAGAACATCGAGCAGATCGGCTACAGCGATCTGGACGGCAAGCCGGGATTCCAACTCGCCATGCAAGAGGTGGATGGCCGCTACTACCTCTACGGGGCGACCTTCGCCCACCCCGGCTGGCACATTCTCGACGTCACCGACCCGGCCAAACCGGAATATCTCAAGTTCCTCGCCGGCCCGCCGCTCAAAGGCCAAGGTACCCCGAAGATCCAGGTGGCCGGCGGACTGATGATCACCGCCCTTGGCGGGACGCTGCCCTTCCTGCACGGCACCGAGTGGGGCGACCCGTTCGAGCAGGGGGTCATCGTCTGGGACGTCAAGGACCCGGCGAATCCCAAGAAGTTGTCGGAGTGGCACTGTGGCGGCACCGGTGGGGTGCATCGTTTCTTCTACGACGGTGGCCGCTATGCGCATCTCTCGGCCACCTATGACGGGTTTCGCGGCTTCGTCTATGTGATCCTCGATCTCGTCGACCCGAGGAACCCGGTGGAGGCCGGCAAGTGGTGGTACCCGGACCAGTGGCTCGCCGGCCAGGTGCCGCAGCCGCCGGCCGCCGGTGACCCGCAACTCGCCATGCTGGATACCGCCGTCATGCACGGCCCCGCCTATCCCAAGGGCGACATCGCTTATGTGAGCTATGGCGGCGGCGGGATGATGGTTATCGATATCTCCGACCCGAAGGTGCCGCAGCTCATCGGGCAACTCAAGCACCACCCGCCGCTTGCCGGCAAAATGAGCGGCGCGCGTTGCCACACCGTCCTCCCGCTTTCGGAGCGGCCGTACGCGGTGTTCACCACCGAGGGCGAGCGCTACCACTACTTCAACGAGAAGATCATCGCCGACAGCGGGGTCCAGCCCCTCAACATTCTGGGGATGGTGGACATCTCGGATCCTAAGGATCCGCAGCTCATCTCGGTGTTCCCCTATCCGGAGATCCCGGCCGACTGGCCCTACAAGAACTTCACGGAGATCCCCGGTGTGGGCCGCGGACCGTTCGGCCCTCACAACATCCACGAGCCCCACTACCATCCAGCTCTCGAAGACCGCAACGACCGGGTCTACTGCTGCTACTTCCACGCGGGGCTGCGGGTCTACGACA